>JAASSH010000363.1 GCA_021767985.1 Gammaproteobacteria bacterium
CGTCAGTGACCAGGTCAGACCTGGTTAAGAACCTGTCTAAAAAACAGGAGCACCTTGCTCAAAAGGATGTCGAGCTGGCAATCAGGAGCTTGCTTAATATCATGAGCTATAGCCTGTCTTCAGGTGAACGTATAGAAATCAGGGGATTTGGCAGTTTTAACCTGCATTACCACCAGCCCCGCAAGGGGAAAAATCCACGCACCGGAGAACCGGTGGATATCTCGGGCAAGTATGTTCCATACTTCAAGCCCGGAGCAGAGTTACGGAAAAGAGTCCTGTAACGCCTGTGCCGAAGCCCCGCCAGACCGGGATTCAGGTCACACTTGGCCCAAACCTGCCCGCGCCGGGGATCGTATTTAACCCATTTGGGTGATGAGGATGCTTCGCTTACCTGTGTATTATCGTGCTTCTTTGGAGTCAAGGACGGGGAGCTATGGATACTTCACACCACCAAATCGAGCCGACATCAACAGCTGGCCTTTTAACCTGTCTGGGTCTCGCCATTGACGAAACCAAACTGGTCAGGTCTATCAATAACTCGAAAGTAATGATCAAGCAGCTGGAAGCGAGTAATCCTTCCTCACACAGACTGCTTTTCCTCAGAAAAGAAATGTCGAATCTCGAAGCGAGACTGGCGAAAATTCGCAGCACAGCCAGCAGAATGAGAACCATTACCAAGTTACCAAAACTCAAGTAATCGCAGCTTTACTCCGAGCGTCCATATCCGCGGCAGCGCATGACGTCGAGCTTCGCTGCCGTGGCGGCGCAAACCCGACCCAGCCGCTCTGTTTCCCGATCCGTTGATCGCTGGCCCGAGCCCGGCCGAATTCACTACCCTTCCCCGACAAGATCAAACGGTTTCAGAGCAGGAAAATCTCTGTATTCGATAATAAACATAAGCGGTAAAGAATATGTATCATGTGCCGGTTGATAACGAAGTCTGGCGTGGCCAGAGCAACCGGGCGACTCGGGAACAAGATTTAAAGTAGTATGAAGGTAAAAACGACTTTGCTGATTGCCATGTTGTCTGTATCCGGCCCGAGTGAGGCGTGGATTGCGTATGGCTTCAAAAGCGGTATGAGTCGTTTCGATGTCGTCAAATCCCTGTCTGATAAAGAATCCTTTGTTATATCCGAAGACGCGGAACAAACCTATGCCGGCCCTGATGGCAACACGACAAAATACAATCTGGTCTATTGTTCCACACCTCAAAAACTGTACTTGATGAAATTTAGGCTGGCCGATTCGTTCGCGGTATTCATGCAGGCAAGAGAAAAATACGAAAAGCGATACGGGAAACCGGAAGGCCTGGATCATGCATCGGACAACCTGGAACCCGAGAACTGGGAAAATGCCGATATTGCTTTGATATGGGACATAAACGAATTCGAAACGATCTTGTTGACGCACGGTAAAAATGGAACCAGCGCAGAATTTCAGGACGTGTCCGTATGCCAGTAAAACCCGACTGGTAACTTTTAACGGCAATTACCTTGAAAAACAGCCGGCATGCCTGACTTATAAGGATTCTTAAATCATCCGGTTTTCTTCGCCTAATTGCGTTAGTATTCCGGCCTTTGCGGCGCAACCACCCGCGCCGACTCGACTGCATAATCAGGAGTAACAGATGTTGCGAAACGCTAGAAATTACTTGCTTGCCCTGGGCTTGATCTTCGTTGCAACCGGCGGGTATGCCTCGGATTATGGCGGACCGGATGTAAAGATTGACGACATCGAGGTTGGCCAGGGTCCCGAGGCCCTGCCGTTGTCGGTGGTCGAGGTTCACTACACCGGCAAACTCGAGCACGGCGCGGTGTTCGATTCCAGCGTCGAGCGCGGCGAGCCGTTTCGCTTCACGCTGGGCTCGGGCCAGGTGATCCCGGGCTGGGATATCGGTATCAACGGTATGCAATCGGGCGGCAAGCGGATGCTGCAGATTCCGCCCGAGCTGGCCTATGGTAAACAGGGCGCAGGTGGTGTCATACCGCCGAATGCCACCCTGTTCTTCGAGGTCGAGCTGCTTGCGGTAAAGCCTCCACCATTCGCTAACATCGATAATGCCGAGCTGGTAACGAAACTCGAGAACGGCATCAAGCTGATCGATATCCGACGCCCGGAAGAGTGGCAACAGACGGGCGTCGTCGCCGGCAGCATCAAGTCCACCGCCTTCGACGCCGAGGGCCGGTTCCAGCAATCGTTCATCGACATGCTGCAAAAAACGGTGCATCCGGAGGAGGAGTTCGTGTTGATCTGCCGCACCGGCAATCGCACCGCGGCACTGTCCAACTGGCTGGCAACCCGTGGCGGATACCGTAACGTGGTAAACGTCAGGGACGGCATCACGGACTGGATAAGCGAAGGGCGCCCGGTCGGCAAATCGGGTAGCTAACGCCGGGCCCGCTTTGCGCTTCCGGGATTACGGGTGACGTATTACGTTTCCCGATACAGGGCTTTCGATAGTTACCCGTTCGATGCGACGCCCCGGCTCTTATCGGCATTTCTTCCGAAAAAGCGACGCCGCAGCGTTATCCCGATATAGCCATTGCGCTCCGGCGCCGGTTCGAAATACCGGTCGCCAAAGGCATTGATCCGAATGTTGTTATTGTAATCTTCGTCGAAAACGTTGTTTACCCCCAGAAAGGATGCAAGCTCCCAGTCATCGAAAATTCGGTTATATCCAACGCGAAGGTTCGACACGCTACTGGAACCGACGCTGGTTCGATTGGCGTTGTCGGCATAGAGCTCATCGGTGTACGTCGTGTCCCATTTAGCGTAAACACCGGAATCCCCGAACCAGGAAAAGTCCAGGTTCAGCAGGTTTCGCGGAATCCCGGGAATGCGATTGCCATCGAATACGTTACCGTTCGAGTCGGTGAAACGATCGAACACAAAATCCGAATAGGTATAAGCCATGGCAAAACGCAGCTGCGGCAAGAGTGAACGACTATACGACAGCTCCAGCCCGTCACGGCTGGACTCGCCGGCATTCTCAAAGAAAGTTCGGCCGGGCTGGGACGGAAGTTCGAACGGCGTCAACTCGTTCTCTACATCGATATGGAACAGTGCCGCCTCGAACCGAAAGCGATCGCTCCAGGTTTTAATACCCACTTCGTAATTGGTCGATTCCTGCGGCTCGAGCGACTGGTTGAACCCGCCCCCGGCGGGATTGGCGAGCTCGGTGGTCGTCGGGGTTTCGAACGCGGTCGATATTGTTGCATACAGCCGCGTGTCGTTGCCGCGCCTGATGCTGATCCCGGCCATCGGGCTGACCTGGTCGAAGTCGATTTCGCCGGAGTCGTCGCCATCTGCAAGAAACCGATCGTCGACATCGAAATTGACCTCGTCATAGCGAATCCCGACGGTGAGCTCGGCAGCGTCGTTCAGCCTGGTTTCGTTCTGCAAAAAAACGCCAACGGAAGTTACCACTTCGTCTTGCTCGAAGGTCTGCGCGCCGGTCTCACCCAGCAGGTTATCGAATCGGCTACGATCATCGTCCTGGCGATCGAAATCGCTGCCCAGCAGGAGTCGATTCGGTCTCCCGCCCAGGTCGCCTTCGACGGTATATGTCAG
>JAASSH010000364.1 GCA_021767985.1 Gammaproteobacteria bacterium
ACCCGGGATTCTGCTCGATCGCATCCAGCATGCCATTGGCATTTGCCCCGTAGCGTCGCCACAGGCGCTCGCTCAGAGCCTCGCCGGTGTCCCGGGCTGTTATCTGGTCGAGACCGAGCGCCTGCGCCCGCTTGAAATACGCCTCGCGCTCGCGCCGTCCCGGCTCCCCATACCACTTTCCTGCCGGCCTCGAAACCTTCAGGCCGAGCCGTGAAACGCAATCACTGATCTCGTCGCCAACGTTGATACAGTCGGTCAGCTTGCCGCCGAATATGCTGATGTGACTGTTTTTGGCGTCCATTTCAATGACATGCTTACGCGATACTTGCCGTATGTCGGCCGAGGCATCGCTGGTTTTACGGATAGCCAGCGGTCGCACGCCACAGCGCTCGGCGATGATATCTTTCCGGGTTAGCGGCGGGGACAGGTCGAGGCGCGCGTTGATATTCGATAACACGAAATCGCGGTCATCATCGGTTACCTGCGTCACCGGATCTTCTACCTGGGTGTCGGTGGTGCCGATACAGGTTCGGTTCGCCATCGGAATGGCGAAAAACAGGCGCTCGTCGTCGGCAAAAAAAGCCAGCACGCGATGCGTCTCGGCTATCCGCGGCACCAGCAGGTGTATGCCTTTCGACAACAGGTGCCGGTGCTCGGTATCGATACCGGTGAGTGCGTTATGCTGGTCGACATAGGCGCCCGCCGCGTTGATCAGGACTCGCGCGCGAACACTGAAAAGATTGCCGCTGACCTGGTCCCTGACCTGAGTAACCCACTGTCCGTTCGAATCCCGCGTCGCGCCCTCCGAGGCAACGTAGTTTGCCGCAACGCAACCCTTGTCCATTGCGCTGCGCACGAAGTTGAAAACGAAGCGGGCGTCGTTGTCGTGCAGAAAGGCATCGGAGTATTCGACGCCAGCCCTGCTGATATAGGTGTTCACCAGCGGCTCGAGCCGTTTGATCTGTCTCAGGTTAAGCAGTTTCGGTGTTTGCGTTTTGCCGCGGCCGAGCAGCCAGTAAATCCAGGTGCTCGCCAGGATAACCAGCGGATGAAAGCGAAACTTTCGATTTATGGTCAGTAAAAACCGAATTTCCTTGACCGTCGACGGAAAACTTTCGAGTAACTCGTTTCGGGATTTGCACAACCCGGCAACCAGCCCGAACTCGTAGCCTTCCATGTACTTGATCCCGCCCCATACCAGGTTGGAAGACTGCTGGCTGGTGAAACCGGCGAAATCGCGCGCATCGATCAGCGCAACCTTCACTCCGCGTGCCGCCAGCGCGGCAGCCGAGACCGAACCGTTGATGCCGCCGCCGATAATTAGCACATCGAAATCTTCCTTGCCGAGCCGATCTATGTTGGTGTTGCGCAGATCCATTTAGTCTTTGATTTAATGAGAGCGGCTGTTGCCCGGGTTTATCTCAAACCTTCCTGAAGACGAAAACAAACCAGCCGATTGCGAGCGCAAGGGCACCCCAAAGCGGCGTTCCGATAAAGGCCAGCCAGCCCAGATGAATGAAGCCGGTGCCTAGCCACGATATGAACAGCCGGTCACCACGGGTGGTATCGATACCAAATACGCCGCGCCGCGGATTGCCGCCCGGGCTGAACTTTTCCCAGACACCCATGGTGATGATAGAGCAGACGATTACAATAAAGAACGCGGCCGTGGGCCAGGTCCATGCCATCCAGGATAAATCCATCATGAGTTTACCACTGTGTCAAACCCGACCAAGGGCGAAGCCCTTGGCAATATAATTACGCACGAAATAGATCACGATCGCACCCGGTATGATCGTTAACGAGCCGGCGGCTGCCAGTAGCCCAAGCTCGTAGCCCGAAGTACTTGCCGTTCGCGTCATCGTCGCCGCGATCGGCTTGGCGTCGACCGACGTCAGGGTTTTCGCCAGCAGTAATTCCACCCAGGAATACATGAAACAGAAAAACGCGGCGACCCCGATACCAGCGGCGATCGTGGGAACGAAGATACGTATAAAAAAGCGCCAGAAAGAGTAGCCGTCAAGATAGGCTGTTTCATCGAGTTCCTTGGGAATACCCGACATGAACCCCTCTAGAATCCAGACTGCGAGCGGAATATTGAACAGGCAATGCGCCAGTGCTACCGCAAAATGGGTATCGAACAACTCGATCGCCGAGTAAAGCTGGAAAAACGGCAGCGCGAATACAGCCGGCGGCGCCATGCGATTGGTCAATAGCCAAAAGAACAGGTGCTTGTCACCAAGAAAGCGATAGCGCGAAAATGCGTACGCGGCTGGCAGCGCGACCGAGACCGAGATCACGGTGTTGATTACCACGTAGATCAACGAGTTGATATAACCGTTGTACCAGGTCGGATCGGTAAATATCTTGATGTAATTATCTAACGTGAACTGCTGCGGGAAAAAAGAAAACCCACCGAGAATCTCATTGGTGGTTTTGAATGACATAGTCAGCAGGCCGTAGATCGGCAACATCAGGAACAGGATATACAGGGTCGGCAGAATCCATTTTCTATTCATAACGTCACTGCGCCTCGTTTCGCATCATGAGGGTGTAAAAAACCCAGCAAATGAGTAGTACCACCAAAAAATATATCAGCGACATCGCCGCCGCCGGACCGAGGTCGAACTGGCCGAGAGCTATCTTGACCAGGTCTATCGACAGGAAGGTGGTGGTATTGCCAGGTCCCCCACCGGTGAGTACGAAAGGTTCGGTGTAAATCATGAAGCTGTCCATGAAACGCAACAGGATCGCAATAGTTAGCACGCGCTTCATTTTCGGTAACTGGATGTAGCGAAAGACTGCCCAACCGCTGGCACCATCGATGCGAGCTGCCTGGTAGTAGGCATCCGGAATCGAACATAGCCCGGCATAGCACAGTAGTACAATGAGCGAAGTCCAGTGCCAGACATCCATCACTACGGTCGTCATCCAGGCCGAGACAGGTTGCTGGGTAAAGTTGTAGTCGAATCCCATCGAGTTCAGTGAGTATCCGAGCAGCCCGATGTCGGGCAGCGCAAATATATTCCACATGGCCCCGACCACGTTCCACGGGATCAATAGGGGCAGCGCCATCAAAACCAGACAGACCGAAACCCACGGGCCTTTGCGCGGCATCGACAGCGCTACGGCGATGCCGAGCGGAACCTCGATCGCCAGAATCATGCTGGTAAACAGCAGCTGTCGCATTAGCGAGGCGTGGAATCGCTCGGAACGCAGCACTTGCTCGAACCAGGTAAGGCCCTCCCAGAAAAAAACGTTATCGCCGAAGGTTTCCTGTAACGAGTAATTGACTACCGTCATCAACGGAATGAAAGCATTGAACGCAACCAGCAGCAGTACCGGCGCCACCAGCCACCAGGCTTTCTGGTTTGTCGATTTACGCATCGCCAGCCTCCACCGCCCAATCGTTACAGTAGATTCGAAGATTATCGGGATCGAAACTAATCATCGGACTTTCTGCGGGTATTGGCTCATCTTCACCGACCAACATCTTGATCTGCTCGTTCTCGTGTCTGACTGTCACGACCTGATAGCGACCGAGGTCCTCGATCTTTTCGATGGCAAC
>JAASSH010000365.1 GCA_021767985.1 Gammaproteobacteria bacterium
CAGCAGGTCCTTGCGCGCCAGAATCAACTGCGATGGCAGGTCGATGCTTTTCGCAACCGCGCTGCCTTCCCGGTAATTATTACAGGCGACCAGGTCCTCGTATAACGGATTGCGCGCCATGATCTGGCGCCCGATCGCAATCGGCTGCATTCCCGGCACCGCGCTGATGCCGTACTGGGCGTCGGGGCCGAAACCCCACATCAACAGCATTTCCGCGGCGGCGCCGGCACTGTTGGCGGCGGCGTCGATCAATGCCGGGTTGACCGGAATAGCCCCGGCGGTGCCGACGCCGGTAATCGATTTCAGTAATTCCGGTGCCTGACGTGCCAGCTCGAGCACGTCGAGAAAGCCCTGCGAATGCCCGACCGCGTGTACGCTATCGGCGCCGGCGGCGCGAATGAATTCACCCAGCCAGGCGCCCATATCCTCGATGCTTTCGAGCGGCTTGCCCGCGGACAGGCTGTGGCCCGGCAGATCCGGCGCCAGCACCGAGTAACCGTTATAGGCGAACCAGCGGGTTTGCAACGCCCAGCTGCGGTGGTCGAGCCCGCTGCCGTGGACGAACATGACGGTCGGCAGGCTGTTGTCGAATTCCTTGCCGCCAGTTGCGGCGTAGGTCCTGTTGCCGCGTACATCGATATACATCAGGCTGCTCCTGCGACGCGCTGTGCGGCCTTGAAACCGCGGGTGAAATCGGCCTTGATATCGCCGACATCCTCGATTCCGACCGAAACGCGGATCATGTCTTCACTGATGCCGGCAGCCTTCATGTCGTCGACCGTAAGCCTGGAATGCGTTGTGCTGGCGGGATGCAGCACCAGCGTGCGCGCGTCTCCGACATTGGCCAGATTGGACGCCAGCTGCAGCGAGTCGATAAATGCCGCGCCGCCGGCGCGACCGCCGACAACCCCGAAGCACAGCATGGATCCCGCGCCGTGCGGAAACAGGGTCGCCGCCAGGGCGTGACTGGGATTCGATTCCATGTCGGGATAGTTGGTCCAGGTGACGGATTCCTGCTGTTGCAGCCATTCGAGCAACTGGCCGGCATTGGTGACGTGCTGTTTCATGCGCAGGTTCAGGGTCTCGATACCCTGCAGGATCAGAAACGCGTTGTGTGGGCTCATTGCCGCACCGACGTCGCGCATCGATTCGGCGCGCATTTTCATTGCCAGCGCCGAGGGCCCGAACTCTTCCCAGAAGCGGATGCCGTGGAACGGCGCATAGGGCTCGGTCAGCTCCGGGAACCGTCCGCTTTGCTCCCAGTCGAAGCGACCGCCGTCGACGATGGCGCCCCCGATCGCGACACCGTGACCGCCCATCCACTTGGTTACCGAATGCACCACGATATCGGCGCCGTGATCGATCGGCCGGCACAGGGCAGGCGTCGCGAAGGTCGCGTCGACCACCAGCGGTATGCCGGCCTCGTGCGCGATCGCGCTGATTGCGGGGATATTGACAATTTCGAGACCGGGATTGCCGATCGATTCGCAAAACACCATCTTGGTGTTGGGCTGGATCGCATCGCGCAGCGCCTGTTCGTCATTGATCGGGATGAAACTGCATTCGATGCCGAGGCGCTTGATGGTGTGTTTCAGCAGGGTTGCGGTCGAGCCGTAGATCTGCGTCGCCGACACCAGGTGATCGCCGGCCGAACACAGCGTGATAAACGCGGTGAACAGGGCGCTCATTCCCGATGCGGTACAAATCGCGCCGCTGCCGCCCTCGAGCGCGGCGATGCGCTGTTCCAGTACCGCTACCGTGGGATTGGTGATGCGGCTGTAGATATGGCCGCCCTGTTCGACGTTGAACAGCGACGAGCCGTCGCTGACGCTTTCGAAAACGTAGGACGTGGTCTGGTAAACCGGTACCGCGCGCGAGCCGTGATCGCTCTCCGGCACGTAACCGGTGTGCAGCGCCACCGTGTCTGGTTTGAGGTACGAAGATCGGCTCATCATGGTCTCCCGGGTTGGCAAATCGCGTCAAAATCGAAAGGCAGATCGACTATTTTACCGATTTTTTCGTTTACCGTTACGCTTTGGCTGGTTGCGAGAAAATCCCGTTTCATCATCGCCATCGCCAGGTACTTCCGGTAGCGCGGCGACCAGACCTGCGAGCGCACGTCGCCGACCACGCGATCACCCGCGATCACCTTGAAATCGTCGAATTCCACCGGCTCGTCGAATACCAGTCCAACCAGTTGATGCACGTGATTGCCCCTGATCCTGCGCAGTGCCGGCAGGCTCATCGATTCGATGTCGGCGTCGATATCGGTAAAGGCGTCGAGGCCGCATTCGAACGGGTTATGGGTGAAATTCATGTCGTTGCCGTAAGACAGCAATCCACTCTCGATACGTTCGATCAGGTTGGGCCCCCCGGGCCGCACGTTCAGATCCTGACCCTTGTCGAACAGCTCGTCCCACAGCGGTTCGGCCAGATCGGGGTCATTCAGGTAAATTTCGAAACCGCCCTGTTTGCTGTAACCGGAGCGCATCACCATCATTGCCTTGCCCCGGAACTCGAGCATCTTGGAGCGAAAGAAACGAATACTCGGAACTTCGTCGCCAAATACCCGGGTTACCAGCTCCTCTGCCTTCGGACCCTGCACCGCAAGCGGCCAGACTGCCGCCTCTCGTATCTGGACCTCGAGGCCGGAGCCGTACGCGAGGCCGCGTGCCCATAAACGGACGTCGCTATCCGCAATCGAAATCCACCAGTCGTTTTTGGCGAACTTGATCAACACCGGATCGTTTACCAGGCCGCCATGTTCGTCGCACAACGGGGCATACATCCCCTGGCCAATGACGGCCTTGGAGATATCTCGCGGCGTCATCAACTGGATCAAACGCTCGCTATCGGGGCCCGAGACTTCGATCTGCCGCTCGCAGGAAACGTCCCATACCTGGACGTCCTGGCACAGGCTCCAGTAATCCGCCTCGTTGCTTTCGAAAAAAGTGGGCAGCAGCATGTGGTTATAGACCGTATAACCCTTGACGCCGGCCGCCTCGACGCGTGGGGTAAACGGAGTTTTGCGCGTGCGCCGTGAAATGCTCAGAATCTTGTCAGCCAAAACGGGACTCCACCGTGGTTAATCAGTTTGCAGGTTAAAAAAGGCGCAGCAATGCTAGTCGTTTTTGATTTGTCTGACAAATAAGAAGTTACCTGCATTCCCCTTGTTTTTACCTGATCACGACTCAGGCCGGGTAGCGTGGTGCATGGGCCTCGATTTCAGCGACTCTCGGTCCATAGTGCAATATGCCCGAGGTTGATAATTGACGGCTGTGTCGGGGTAAAATTACAGGATTTATCGTATGATGCAAGCCCGTCAAACTTGTGTCATGCTGCGTCGATAATCTAAGCCTGCTGTTACCATGTTTCATCAACTTCCCGTGCAATATATCGAGCCGTTGTTTCGCCCGCCGAGCGAGGCGCGGTCATTGATTTTTCAGGTCACCAATGGTTGCAGCTGGAACCGCTGCAGTTACTGTGAAATGTACACCGATCCGCAAAAGAAATTCAGGGCGCGACCGGAAGCGGAAGTGCTGGCCGAGATCCGCACCTGCGCCGA
>JAASSH010000366.1 GCA_021767985.1 Gammaproteobacteria bacterium
CACCGAGCCGCACACACCGCAAAAGCTACGGGTCAGCAGATGCGATGAACGGTATCGGACGATGGTGTCGGTTTCGCTGAGCCAGTTGAACTGTTCCGGTTTGACAAACCAATAGGTGGCAAACGCCGAACCGTGTGCCTTACGGCACAACTTGCAGTGACAATTGAATGCGTTAAAGGGTTCAGCCGTGATTTCCCATTGCAGGCTTCCGCACAGACAACTAGCTTGATTCCTCATAGGTATCGCCCGTTTTAATTAGGGTAACTGTCACCCTAACTTGAATGACTTCCTCCTGGTTAATAGTATTATTCTGGGTATTCCACTCTATTCTTCTCAGGCGCTGTTTTCAAATTTTACCTTTCTCGAGAAATTGTGGTCAGCCGTTGTTTGACTTGATATCAGATTATTTTTGATTTCCCCAGTTGCGTTCCCGGACGTACCTCGAATCGCTGCATACAAGTGCCGCGCATGCTTGTCAGGAAGCATTGCCTCGTCGGGAAAAGGGAAACCGTACTACGAATATGATCGCGCTATTAATCGATGGCTGCGAGCGATTTTTTAGAGTTCGTCCCGGGGCGTTTCATCCGTTTGTGGTTCAGCCTGAGCCTTGCACAGAGCTAATTGACTCTCCAGTCTCTGTATTTCCCCTCGTATACAAACAGTGCGTCTCGACGGCCCGGTAGTGGTTTCGATCCGAAAGATTTCAAGGCGTAATTTGGATAGCGCTTCCAGTATCTGATCTTCGTCAAGCTCGGCTTCGAAGCTGTTTGAATGGTCGCTATCGATATTCAATTGTTCAAGGCTCATATTTATTTTGTGATGCAGGTATCGCTTTGGCTAGACATTGCAGAGTTTAGGCGATTAAATTTTTATTTCTGTTATTACGGTCAGATTTTTCTTCATAACCGGCCATGCCTGTTTTCACGCCATCTTGAAAGCAGTGGCAGAATTGTTTGACGCGAGCCGGGTCAGGAAACGGGCGGGGCGTCCCGCGTTTCAAGAACTCGAATCATTTCTGGCTATACTTGGTTAATCGTGGTCTGTCGCGTATCGATCTCGATGATTGATTCGATCACCCGGTTTGGAGGCCTATGCAGTGTTTCGATTGATCATGTTCCTGCTCGTCGCCGTGTTGGCCTGGCAGTGGCTGTGGCCGGCGCAAACGGTAGCGCTGGGCCCGGGCGTTATGGCCGGGGAAACGCCGATTCAACAAAGCATCGGTGACCGGGAAGCATTCATGCTGGACGACTACCGCGTAACGCCGCTGGCCGACTTCTCCATTCGCGCCAAGCTGTTGTCGCGCAAGTCTTACTTCCTGGGTCAGGAATCGGATCTTTCGCCGGTAGACTTTGCGCTCGGCTGGGGGCCGATGTCGGACGAGGAGTTACTCAAGGACATCGAGATAAGTCAGTCGGGGCGCTGGTACCGCTGGCGAACGAGTAACAGTTCGATCCCGCTGCGCGAAATCTCGCTCAACAGCGCCAACATGCACATCATTCCAGCCGATGATTCGGTGGCGGAGTCGATCGACGATGTCATCGTCGGACAGGTCGTCGATCTCAGCGGTTACCTGGTGCGAGTGGATGCCGACGATGGTTGGCGCTGGGTCAGCTCGTTGACCCGGCAGGATACCGGTGCCGGCGCCTGCGAGCTGTTTTACGTGCAGCAGGTAAGGATCGTTTATTGAGCGCTTCGACTGCAGCCTCGAATCTCCACCGGTGGTGTCGCGCGCGACAGGTGGCAGCTTTTCGAGCACCCGGACATAATTTCGACGAGAGATTTGCTGCCAGATAGTGAATAATTCGAGGTCAGGTTATAAAGTGCAGAGACCATGACCACCAGTAACATCGAAAACGACCCGCTGTTCCAGCCCCTCACGATCAAGCACCTGACGCTGAAGAATCGCATCATGAGCACCAGCCACGCCAGCGGCATGGATGACGACGGCATGCCGGCCGAACGCTACCAGCGCTATCATGAGGAGAAGGCCAAAGGCGGGCTCGCTTTGACCATGTTCGGCGGATCGTCCAACGTCGCGCCAGATTCCCCGTCGGTATTCGGCCAGTTACGCGTCGACGATGACCGGGTCATTCCTTACCTGCAATCCTTCTCCGAGCGCATACACGCGCAGGATACCGCGCTGATGTGCCAGATCACCCACCTTGGTCGGCGCGGCGACGCGACCGTGGATTACTGGCTGCCGACGCTGGCGCCAAGCCCGGTGCGCGAAACCCTGCATCGCAGTATTCCGCGAGAAATCGACGAGGATGACATCAAGCGCATCGTCAAGTCCTTCGGCGCGGCTGCGCGCCGCTGTTACGAGGGCGGTCTCGACGGCCTCGAAACGCATGCCGGCGCGCACCTGATCGGGCAGTTTTTTTCACCGGATATCAATCGGCGCAGCGACAAGTACGGTGGCAGCATCGAGAATCGCGTGCGCTTCGCGCTGATGGTGCATGAAGAAATTCGCAACAGCGTCGGCGACAATTTCCTGGTGGGCATGCGCATGTCGATCCACGAGGATCGCGGCGGGCTCTCCGCCGAGGATGCGATCGAAATCGCACAAATCCTGGAGCGCGAGGGTGCGATCGATTTCCTGAACTGTGTTTCGGGGCGCATGGACACCGAGCTGGCCCTGGCGGAAAAAAACATGCCGGGCATGAGCCAGCCGCTGGCCCCGTTTCTGCCGCAGGTTGCGGTCATGAAACAGGCGGTGTCGCTGCCGGTGTTTCATGCCGCGCGTATCACCGACGTGGCGACCGCACGCTACGCGATCCGCGACGGTATTCTCGACATGGTGGCGATGACGCGCGCGCATATCGCCGACCCGCAAATCGTCAACAAGATCAGGCGCGGCGAAGAAGACCGGATTCGTCCCTGTTTCGGCGCCACGCACTGCATGCACAAGAAGCCGTCCTGTATTCACAATGTTGCGGCCGGGCGTGAAACCGAACTGCCGCAGGTGATCGAGCCGACTAGCGGCGCGATTAAAAAAGTCGTGGTTGTCGGCGGCGGGCCGGCCGGTATGGAGGCCGCACGCGTCGCCGCCGAGCGTGGCCACCGGGTGATCCTGCTGGAGGCGACGCCGCAACTGGGTGGGCAGCTGCAGCTGGCCGCCCGTGCCGGCTGGCGGCGCGACCTGATTTCGGTCGTCGACTGGCGCGTGGCCGAGCTCGACCATCTCGGTGTCGAGGTTCGTTTGAACAACTATGCCGATGGCGAGGACGTGCTGGCGCTGAGCCCCGATGTCGTCATCGTCGCCAGCGGCGGGTTGCCCAATTTTGGCGATCTCGAGGGCGAGCAGCACTGCCTGAGTACCTGGGACGTGCTCGGCGGTGACGTTGAATCCGCCAGCCGAGTGCTGGTCTACGACGGCACCGGTCGGCACGAGGCCCTGTCTTGCGCCGAGTATCTTGCGAATCAGGGCTCAGCTGTGACGCTGGCCACGATCGACGACCAGGTCGGCGCCGAACTGGGTTATGGCGAACGCCCGGTGCACCGCAAGCAACTCTACCAGCTGAATGTGCCGGTACATCTCGACTTGATGCTTAAATCGGTGCGCAGG
>JAASSH010000367.1 GCA_021767985.1 Gammaproteobacteria bacterium
CGATATCTGCCACGACTACATGGTCAACCAGCAATCCGTGGTGCCCGCGCCGCTGAATTACCGGGGATTTCCGCGCTCGATCTGCACCTCGGTCAATCATGTCGTCTGTCACGGCATCCCGGCCGAGAAGAAACTGAAGAACGGCGACATCATCAATATCGACATCACCGTGATCAAGGATGGCTACCACGGCGACACCAGTCGCATGTTCCAGGTCGGCAAGCCAACCATCCAGGGCGAGCGGATTTCGAAGATTGCCTATGACTGCATGAAAATCGGCATCGAAATGATCAAACCGGGGATCCGCCTGGGCGATATCGGTCACGCGATCCAGCAATACGCCGAGAAGAATAACTGCAGCGTGGTACGGGAATATTGCGGTCACGGTATCGGCAGGGTATTCCACGAGGATCCGCAGGTTTTGCACTACGGCAAGCCGGGTACCGGCCTGATGCTGGAGCCGGGCATGACCTTTACCGTGGAACCTATGATCAACCTCGGCAAGCGACACGTTAAACTGCTGCCCGACGAATGGACCGTGGTCACCAAGGATCACACACTGTCCGCACAGTGGGAGCACACCAACCTGGTGACAGACTCCGGCTTCGAGGTCTTGACGCTGCATCCCGAATTCGGATTCTGAGCTTTCGTGCTTGAAACCATCGAACCATTTCTGAAGCAGGCCGAAGCCACGGGGACGCTGAAACCCGCGGCCATCGCCGACGGCCTGAAAACACTGCGCGAGCAAATTTACCTGGATTTCGACCAGGGCGTGGCGGCAGAGCAATTGATTCGCGATACATCGGGATTGATCGATCGTGTGCTCGAATTCTGTTTCCTGCATTTCATCGGAGAACAGGATAGCTGCAACTGTTGCCTGGTCGCGGTCGGCGG
This sequence comes from Gammaproteobacteria bacterium, assembly GCA_021767985.1. Lineage (GTDB taxonomy): Bacteria > Pseudomonadota > Gammaproteobacteria. The sequence goes on from JAASSH010000367.1 coordinate 895, forward strand.
TTACGGCCGGTCCGAGCTGTTGCCTGGCTCGGATATCGACCTGATGCTGTTGCTGGAGAAAAAACCCGGCAAGGCGCAACAGCAGCAGATCTCGGCATTCCTGACATTCCTGTGGGATATCGGGCTCGAGGTCGGTCATAGCGTGCGCACCGTCAGGGACTGTGTACGCCAGGGCAAGGTCGACGTCACCGTCATGACCAACATGATCGAGTCTCGACTGGTTTGCGGCGACCTCAAGCTGTACGACAGGTATCAAAAAGCGATCGGCCCGCGCAAGATCTGGTCTTCACGCAAGTTTTTCGAAGCCAAGCTCGAGGAACAGCACGAGCGGCATCTGCGCTTTAACGACACCGCTTACAACCTGGAACCGAATATAAAGGAAGGCCCCGGCGGGCTGCGCGATATCCAGATCATCGGCTGGGTGGCCAAGCGGCATTTCGGAGACAAATCCTTCAAGGAACTGGTTGAACACGGCTTTCTGACGCAGGCGGAGTACGAATTACTCGACGCCGGCCAGCGACATCTGTGGCGGGTACGTTTCGCGCTGCATCGCATCGCCGGGCGTCGCGAAGACCGGCTGCTGTTCGATTACCAGAAAAAAATCGCGGCACACTTCGGCTTCAAGTCAGGCGAGCACAATCTCGCCATAGAGCAATTCATGCAGCAGTATTACCGCACCATTATGGAACTCGAGCGCCTGAGTGAAATGCTGCTGCAGATTTTCAAGGAGGAAATACTGCTCACCGCCTCGCAACGCAAGCTGAAACCGCTCAACGAGCGTTTCAACCTGCGCAACAATTTTATCGAGGTTACTCATCCCGACGTGTTCAAGGATTACCCGCCCGCACTGGTCGAATTGTTTTTGATTATTTCACTGAATGATCGCTGCGAGGGCGTTACCGCGTCGACCATCCGCCTGGTGCGCGAACACCTCTACCTGGTAGACGAAAAATTCCGCGGCGATGACACCGTTAACCACCTGTTCATGCAGTTGATGAGCGCACCCAGCGGGCAAACGCACCAGATGCGGCGCATGAATTCCTACGGGTTCCTGGCGGCCTATATACCGGCTTTCGGCAAGATTACGGGCCGCATGCAATACGACCTGTTCCACGCCTACACCGTTGATCAACATACGATTTTCGTAATCCGCAACCTGCGCCGCTTCGCGCTAAGGATACACGAGGACGAGTTCCCGTTCTGCAACCTGGTATACAGCAAGCTGGAGAATCCCTGCCTGCTGTATCTGGCGGCCCTGTTTCACGATATCGCCAAGGGCCGAGGCGGCGATCATTCGGTGCTCGGCGCCGAAGAAGCGACGAAGTTCTGCGTACAGCACAAGCTCAACCGCAAGGACACCCGCATCGTATCGCAGCTGGTGCGCGATCACCTGTTGATGTCGGTTACCGCGCAGCGCAAGGACATCAGCGACCCTGACGTGGTGCGCGAATTCGCACAGCAGGTCGGCAGTATGAACATGCTCAACTATCTCTACCTGCTCACGGTTGCCGATATCCGCAGTACCAACCCGAAACTGTGGAACAACTGGAAGGACGCACTGCTCAAACAATTGTATAACGCGACCAAGACTGTCATCCGCCGTGGCATCGACCAAACGCCGGATATCGAAGAAATCATCCAGGAAAACCGCGACGCGGCCTTCGAGGCAATGGCCGACCTGCCGTATAGCGCCGAGCAAATCGATTCGATTTGTGACAGCGTGCCGGGCGATTACTTCCTGCGCCATCACCCGCTGGAGATCAAATGGCACGTCAACACGATACTGAGCCAGCCGCAGAAATCGAGACTGGTCAGTATCCGCCAGTCGCCCAATACCAATAACACCAAGGTCTTTGTTTACGGCGACGAGGTTGTGCACGCTTTCTCGCAGGTCACCGGAACCCTGGGGTCGCTGGGCTTGAGTATTCTAAACGCCGAAATCTTTACCACGCGCGACAAGAAGATCATGGACACTTTTATTATCCAGGACCATAACGGACAGGCGGTGACCGATCCGGATATCATCAGGCAGATAGAACAGCGCCTGCTAAAGGCACTGCAGTCCGACTCGATCTACAAGGGGCAGAGCAATACCCGTAAACCACGCCAGCTAAAGGCTTTCGATCACCCCACCGTAGTGCAGTTCGAGCAGGATTACCTGAACGGACGCACGGTAATGGAAATCAGCGCACTGGACATGCCTGGCCTTTTGTCTGTCATCGCCAATGTCATTGCCGAAATGGATATCGATATCACCCATGCCAAGATCTCGACCCTGGGTGAAAAAATCGACGACATCTTTTACCTGACCACGCCGAATGGGAAAGCTATCACCGACCAGGCGGTGCTGGAGCAGCTCGAGAAAAAACTGGTGGCATCGCTGGAAGCTCGTAAGGCAGCCTAGAGAACCGGATGTCTTCTTCCCTGGGAAATCCATTCCGCGAGGCGCTGGACGGCGAAAACAACGAGGTCCGGTTCGATGCCGCCTACCCGGTACATGGCAGTCTTGCCAGCGCCGTAGCCGAGTTGCGTCAAATCCATGGGCAGGATATTTATCTGTTACCGATGTCCGGCACGTCCTGCGGCGGGGGCATTTTCCAGGCGCCCGAACCCAGCCATCCCCCGGGCACGGTAATCGGGCTGAGATTCGATCCGCCGGCGACTCCGCG
>JAASSH010000368.1 GCA_021767985.1 Gammaproteobacteria bacterium
AAGAAAAAAACCCGGCGCGTCGTTTCCGACGGCGTCGCCCATATACACGCGACCTTTAACAACACGATCGTCACCATCAGCGATCGCCAGGGCAATGCCTTGACCTGGGCGACCGCCGGCGGATCGGGTTTTCGTGGTTCGCGTAAATCGACCCCGTTCGCGGCGCAGGTTGCGGCCGAACGCGCGGGTCAGGCTGCCCAGGAAATGGGCATGAAAAACCTCGAAGTCATGGTCAAGGGACCGGGACCGGGGCGCGATTCAGCGCTGCGTGCGCTGAACGCGATCGGTTTCAAGATTTCGCGCATCGATGACGTCACGCCGATTCCGCACAATGGCTGTCGTCCGCCGAAAAAGCGTCGCGTGTAGGCAGGTAACAACATGGCAAAATATATCGGACCCAAATGCAAGTTAATGCGTCGTGAAGGCTCGGACCTGAGCCTGAAGTCTTCGCGCCGCGCGGTCGACACCAAGTGCAAGATCGACAATCCTCCCGGCATGCACGGCGCGGGAACGCGCAAGCCGCGCCAGTCGGACTATGGTCTGCAGCTGCGTGAAAAACAGAAGCTGCGCCGTATCTACGGCATCCTCGAGCGCCAGTTTCGCAACTACTACAAGGAAGCCTCGCGCCTGAAAGGCTCCACCGGCGAAAACCTGTTGCAGCTGCTCGAAGCGCGTCTGGATAACGTGGTTTACCGCATGGGTTTCGGCTCCACGCGCGCCGAGGCCAGGCAGCTGGTTAATCACAAGTCGATTCTGGTGAACGGCCAGATCGTTAATATTCCGTCATACATGTTGCGTCCGGACGACGTCGTCAGCGTGCGTGAAAAGTCACGCAAGCAGGCACGTATCGCCGAAGCGCTGGCGCTGGCGGAACAAATTGGATTCCCGGACTGGGTCGATGTCAACCAGAGCAAGTTCGAAGGTGTTTTCAAGGCGCTGCCGGATCGCAGCGAATTGCCGCCTGACATTAACGAGCAGCTCGTCGTTGAACTTTACTCCAAATAATTAGCGGATTATTTATGTCTAAAATGTACTCTGATTTACTGAAGCCCAAGCACGTCAAAGTTGAAGAACAGCAGACTTATCATGCCAGGGTTTCAATCGAGCCGCTGGAACGCGGCTTCGGTCATACCCTCGGTAATGCGCTAAGACGGATTCTGTTATCGTCCGTGCGTGGTTGCGCAATCGTCGATTGCCGCATCGAGGGCGTGCTGCATGAATACACCACCATCGACGGTGTGCAGGAAGACGTCATCGATATCCTGCTTAACCTGAAGGGTGTCGGCATCATCATGCACGCCAAGGACGAAGCGACGCTGACGATTTCCAAGAAAGGTCCCGGTGTCGTCACCGCGGGCGATATCCAGCTCGATCACGATATCGAGATCGTGGATCCCGACTACGTGATCGCGACGCTGACCAAGCCGATCAATTTCGATATGTCGCTGCACGTTATGAAGGGTCGCGGCTACCAGCCCGCCAACACGCGTCAGACTTCGGAAGAGGACGCCGCGTTGGGTCATTTGCAACTCGACGCGTCATTCTCGCCGGTGCGCAAGATCGCTTACAGCGTCGAAGCGGCGCGTGTCGAACAGCGCACCGACCTCGATAAGCTGATTATCGATATCGAAACCAACGGCACCATCGATCCGGAAGAAGCGATCCGCGTTGCGGGCAGCATCCTCAAGGATCAGCTGTCGGTGTTCGTTAATCTGGAAGGTTCCGAGGAAGAAGCCGAAGCCGAGCCGGAGTCGCATATCGATCCGATTCTGCTGCGCCCGGTAGACGACCTCGAGCTGACCGTGCGTTCGGCCAACTGCCTGAAGGCGGAAAACATTTACTATATCGGCGATTTGATCCAGCGTACCGAAGTCGAATTGCTCAAGACCCCGAATCTGGGTAAGAAGTCCCTGACTGAAATCAAGGACGTGCTGGCATCCTATAGCCTGTCGCTAGGCATGCGTCTCGAGAACTGGCCACCCGCCAGCATCGAGGGTGACAGCAAGTTAGCAAGTTAAGAGGTTTAGACCATGCGTCATCGTAATAGCGGGCGGCAGCTCAATCGCAACAGCTCACATCGCAAGGCGATGTTCCGGAACATGACGGCCTCGTTGTTCGATCACGAGGTCATTCGCACAACTTTGCCCAAGGCCAAGGAACTGCGCCGTGTCGCAGAGCCCCTGATCACGCTGGCCAAGGAAGACAGCGTCGCGAATCGTCGTGTGGCTTTCAGCCGTATCCGGGACAAGGGCGCAGTGGGTAAGCTGTTTGCAGACCTTGGTCCGCGCTACAAGGAGCGCCCCGGCGGTTACATGCGTATCCTGAAGTGCGGCTATCGTCCCGGCGACAAGGCGCCTATGGCCTATGTCGAACTGGTCGATCGACCGGATGCGGATTACGACGACGAATAGGTTGTATCCCCCAATAAAAAAAGCCAGCTTAACGCTGGCTTTTTTGTGCGCGCCCGACGCTCCAGCCAGGGTGTTGCTATGCCGGCAACGGATCGTTGGTTCTGCGCCCCGCGTTGCGCCGACGGTCGCCTTCGCTACTACCGGGATACTCCTCCAGCTGTTCGAGTTCGGAGCGTCGATCGATACCGCTGCGGCGATCGTCCAGGAAAACGTAGTGACAGCGACAATCGCGCTCGGTGCAGTTGGCTAGCGGTAATTCTGGCGCTTCTTTCGACAGGAAAACCTTTCCCGCCAGGGTGGCGACGCGATCACAGGCGATTAATCCTGGTCGAATCTTAACCGAACGCCATTGGGTGTCGCCGGAGGGTTCCTTGTCTGCGCCTATTTTTCTGAACTTCGCTACGCTGGCACCGTAATCGTAGGGTTTGAAGAACAGCGTTACGATGACGAACAGGATGCACATCAAGACAATGCCGAAGATGATATAGGTCATATTCATCTCGTAAGAGTTGCAGTTACGCCCGGTTCATTCTGCTTCTTTTTTGCCATATCGCATCGCTCTTGCAGTGAGCGGTTTGCCGGGAAACTGGCTGGAGTCGAGCAGTATCGAGTCGCCGTTAATGGCGGCTTATGTTGTTATTACTCGAGCCTGGCATCGATGCTCCGGCCGTCTCTGTCTATCCTCGCGACATATTCAGTTTTTATCAAAAGCTATTGATAACAGAAGAAATACGCCGCCCGCATCGCCCATTTGAGTTAAAAACAGAGAAAATAACCGGGCCTGATCGCCAGATCAAGCCCGATTTGGCAAGCTTAGCACTGATTTGGGCTGTTGCGGCGTGCGGGCAGTCCGTTTCAACCTGGCCGGCAGGCTAGCAGCCAGCGGTGCATTTACCCTTGCTGTTGAATGACATCGTGCGTCCGCTCAATGGCAGGTGGACTTTCGACTTTGCCAGTTTGGAAAACATTTCGGCGCGGGTGCCTTCAATAACCTTGCCGCCGGCGGTTGAAGGTTGGTTGGCATGCGACGCAATCACAGAAGCGGGTTTGATCAACTCGTTGACGACCCAGGCCGCTTCCCTGGGACCGGTGGTATAAAAGTATCGCCGATGTTCATCACTATTCATCATTTTGATAAGCGTATCGGGG
>JAASSH010000066.1 GCA_021767985.1 Gammaproteobacteria bacterium
CTGCGTTTTCGTTTTTCAACCCGGGTGATTATCGATCCTGCAACAAACGGGAGCGCCCCGGAGCCGCCCTTTTCCCGATCGTATCGCCGAATTAATCCACAAACTAGCGACCAATCAATTCACACCGCAAATCCCGAATTCTCGACTACCCTCTATATGATCATTTGACCAATCGCTGGGGTCTGTCATGTTTCAACCTACACCGTTCCGCATCTGTCTCGGCATTTCGCTGGCCTGGCCACTGCTCTGGATTTTGATCTTCGACCGCTGGTTCTTCTGGACGCCGCTCGGCTTGTTCGTCGCACTCGGCATCCCGATCGTCGGCTGGCTGATCTGGTGGAAGTTCTACGAGGGAAATGGCGAAAAAGCGCTCACCGAAGGCAAGCTGATGCTGGCCAAAAGTACGATTGCATTGAACCGGTTAAAAAAGCAGATCGCAAAAAAGCGGGCTTCGCATTAGCCAGCGACTGCTTCCGTTTTAAACCACCGACCATTCAGGGGACAGTGTAGCTGTGTCGTACTTGTCCGGGTGTTTGAACCTGGGCAAATTAAATATAGTGTCCCCGAAACTCCAATTACTTGTCGCGGTTACCGATAAACTGCGTCGCGAGTAAAAGCACGCTGGAGACCAGGACCATGATCGTCGATATCGCGGCGATGGTCGGGTCGATGTAATCGCGCAGCGCGGCGAACATGTGCTTGGTCAGCGTCGCGTTGACGCCGCCGGAGACGAAAATCGCGACGATGACCTCGTCGAACGACGTCAGGAACGACAACAGCGCCGCGGTCAGCACCGAAAACTTGATTTGCGGCAGCGTGATCGCGAAAAACGCCTTCAGCCGCGACGCGCCGAGGCTGCGCGCAACGAGTTCCTGGTTCAGGTCATAGGTTCTGAGCGACGCGGTGATAACGATCATCACCAACGGCGCGGCCAGCACGGTATGCGCCAGCACCAGGCCCGTGATCGTATTGTTGAGCCCGACCCGCCCGAAGGCATAAAAGGTGCCGATCGCGATCAGGATGACGGGCACGATCATCGGCGTGATCAGGAACATGAATACCGCGCGCGCCGCGCGGTGCCCGGAGACGAACAGCGCATAGGCCGCCGCCGTTCCCAGCGGCGTCGCCACCAGCATCGTCAGCACACCGATCTGCAACGACGTCACCGTGGCGCGCATCCACTTCGACGAGCCGAAGTACTCGTCGTACCAGCGCACCGACCAGTTACTCGGCGGAAACTCGAGGTACTGCGAATCGGAGAACGACATCGGAATGACGATGAAGGTCGGGATCACCAGCAGCAGCATGATAATCGTCGCGACGATATAGAGCCACAGGCGGTCGCGGTGGGTGACCTGGGTGTCGGACGCGGGTTTTGTCAGCCAGCCCATGTCACTATTTACCGAACAGCGCCGCGTCGAACTTGAGCAGGCGCGCGGCGAGGTACAGGATGATCAGGGTTGCAATCAGCAGCACTACCCCGAGTGCGCTGGCCGCGCCCCAGTCGAACTGGTTCTCGAGGATCGCGGTGATTTGCGTGGCGACCATGACCACGCGGCCGCCGCCGAGCACCGCCGGGGTCACGTAAAACCCGAGGCACAGCACGAACACGATCAGCGAACCGGCCACCATGCCGGACAGCGACAACGGGAAATAGACTTTCCAGAAGGCGTGCACCGGGGAGGCGCCGAGATTTGCCGCGGCGTGCATCATGTCGCGCTCGATCTTGCGCATCGAGCCGTACAGCGGCAACACCAGGAACGGCAGCATGATATGCGCCATGCCGATCAGCGTGCCGGTCATGTTGTGCACCAGCTTGACCGGCGTTTCCCACAGTCCGATGTAAATCGCGAAATCGTTGAGCATGCCCTTTTTCTGCAGCAGCACAAGCCAGGCATAGGTCCGCACCAGCAGCGAGGTCCAGAACGGCAGCAACACCGCCAGCATGAAAATCCCGGCCCAGCGCTGCGGCAGCAGCGCCAAAAAATAAGCCAGCGGGTAACCGATCAGGATACAGATCACCGTGGTCAGCAGGCTGACCTGGAAAGTGATCAGGAATACTCGCGCATAAGACTTGTACTGGACCATTTTCTGGTAATGCTCCAGCGAGAAGTTCCCGTCGCTGCCAACGAAGGAAAGGTAAAACAGCCAGCCGACGGGAATCACGATAATCGCCACGATCGCCAGTACCGCCGGCGCCGCCAGGCCGAGCAGGGTCAACTGCTCGCGCGCTTCCTGCGTTTTCAGTTCGTGTTCGTTGATGCCCGCGGTGTCGACCCGGTTTTCCATGGCTAGGCGTTATCCGGTATGGTAATCACGTCTTCGCGGTGCAGGCCCAGTGAGACCCGGTCGCCGGGCTGTAATTCGTTTTGCGACGAAGCGGAGTCGGTGCTGAAACGCACCGAGAGTTCGTGCCGGTCATCCACCGCCACCAGCGCGAACGCGGTCTCGCCCTGGAACACGAACTCGCGCACGGTGCCGTCGAACGCGATCGTCTTTTCCGGATCCACCGTCTCGCCGCGCAGGACGAACAACCGCTCCGGCCGCACTACCAGTAAATGATCGGCAGCCGCATCCGTGGCAGCTTCGGTCGTTACCACCTGGTCGGCGAACATCAATCGTCCCGCGCTGTCGCCAGAGAGCGGCAGCATGGTCGACTCGCCGATAAAGTCGGCGACGAAAGCATTTGCCGGTTGGTTGTATATCACATGCGGCGTATCGACCTGGGCCAGCCGGCCGTCGTTGATGACCGCGATGCGATCCGACATGGTCAGCGCCTCGCGTTGATCGTGGGTCACGTAAACCGTGGTGACGCCGAGCTTTTCATGCAAATGCTTGAGTTCGATTTGCATGTGCTCGCGCAATTTCTTGTCGAGCGCGGACAGCGGTTCGTCCATCAGCAGAATGCGCGGACCGAAAACGAAAGCCCTGGCCAAAGCGACACGCTGGCGTTGTCCGCCGGACAATTGATCGATGCCACGCTCGCCAAACTCGGACAACTGCACCGTCGCGAGCGCCTCGGCGACGCGCTCGGCGCATTCGGCGGGGCTTACCTTGCGCAACTTCAGCGGGAAAGCGACGTTTTCCGTCACCGACATGTGCGGAAACAGCGCGTAACTCTGGAACACCATGCCGACATCGCGCTTGTGCGGCGGCGTCAGGATCATCTCGGTATCGCCGAAGCGGATGCTGCCCGCGTCGGGCCGGTTGAAGCCGGCGATGGCCATCAGCAGCGTGGTCTTGCCCGACCCCGACGGTCCCAGCAGGGTCAGAAACTCACCGCTTTTGATTTCGAGGTCGACCGAATCCAGCGCATACATCTGGCCGTATCGCTTGGTCAGGTCGCGAATATGAATCGGTAACGCGGTCGACGCCTGTGCCGACTGATTCGAATCGTTGGCCAAAATAAGAGCCCCCCGGGAAAAGTACTGCCGGGCGGCCACGCCGCCCGGCAGCGGTAACGCTTTGCTTACTCGCTCAGCATCTCCATGTAGAGCTCGAGCGCTTCGGTGCGATGCTTGGCATAAAAGTCCAGGCTAACCGGCAGCATCATCGGTACGTTCTTCGGATGCGACGGCAGCGACTCGATCAGGTCTTTCGGCGCCGTGGTCATTTCGTACGCCTTCTTGGTGGTCGGCCCGTAGGTGATATGGAACGGCAGGTTGTCCTGGTATTCCGGCTTCGAAATTTCCGCCAGGAACTTCATCGCAACCTGCTTGTTCGGCGCACCTTTCGGCATCGCGAAGCAGTCGTAGTCGAGCAGCGCCTGGTTGAAGGTATAGCCTACCCTGGCACCGTCCTTCCTGGCGTTATCGAAACGGCCGTTCCAGCCGGTGGACATATCCACCTCGGCGTCCTTCATCAGCTGCGCCTGCTGCGCGCCGGAGCCCCAGAATACGGCGATATGCGGCTTCAGCTCGCGGATCTTGTTCACCGCGCGCTTCATGCCTTCCGTAGTCGACAACACTTCGTACACCTTTTCCGGCGGTACGCCGTCGGCCATCAGCGCCGGTTCGAGCGCGCCGTCGACATTATTGGCGCGGTAAGCGCGGGTGCCGGGGTACTTCTTGACGTTCCAGAAGTCGGCCCAGGAGCTGGGGGCGCCCGGGCTGCCCGGTGCACCGTACTTATCGGTGTTCCACGCCATCACGGTCGCGAAAACATCGGAACCGACGCAGTAATCGGTGTACAGGTTGGGATAAAAATCGGAAACGTCGACCACGCTATAGTCGATCTTTTCCAGGCAGCCCTTGGCGGCGGCCGAGGCGGCGCCACCCGAACCGGTGACGACCAGGTCCCAGGAAACTGCGCCGGACTGCACCTGCAGGCAGGTTTTCGACATGCTGGCGCCCGATTCGCGGTTGATCGCGATTCCGGTATTTTTCGAGGCATCGTTGAACAACGCATTATCCTGCGCCGCGCCATAGCTGCCGCCCCAGGATACGACCGTAATCGGATCGGCGGCGATTGCGATCGTGGTAAAGGCGGCCAGGCCGGCGGCGACAATGATTGACCGAACCCGAAGAGTCGGCTTGGTGAAATGAGACATTTTAGTCCTCCTGCTTATTTATGTAGCGATTCGAATTCTTGTTTTTACTGTTTATATGCTTCAAGGACCGAGTTGTGTCTTAAGTCCTCAAAGCGGGAGTATATACACCGGATGATTGCTAATCCATAGCGGCAAACCTACAGGAATTTCAGGATAGACTATGCTTTAGGCATTGCTAACGCATTGTTGAACTCCAGGAGGTACGCCTTGCTATCGGTAGTTTCCAACAGCCTGGTGCTGATCGGCTGCTTCATCCTGCTCGCCTCCCTGGCGGTCGTCCGCAGGATTACCCGGCAATTGCCGGAGGGACGCTCCTGCAAAAGCTGGTGCGCGATGTCCGCTCTGATCGTCCTGTTCGTGGTCGGCTACCTGGGTTACATCGCGACTTTCTGGGGCCAGCATGCCGCCATCGTCGACCTGATCGTACCCGGCATTTTCTTTTTCGGCGCCTGCTTCGTCTGGTTTTCGACCTATATCGCGCTTCAAACCACCCTCGACGTGATGCGCATCAGCGACCTCGAGCTCGAGACCCTGACCGATCCGCTGACCGGCGTCTACAACCGAAGATTCATGGAGCAACGTCTCGCCGAGGAAATATCGAAGGCGCGCAGATACTGTTTTCAGCTGTCGATCCTGTTATTCGATCTCGACCATTTCAAGCGGATCAACGACGAGCATGGCCACCAGGCCGGCGACCAAATGCTGATCGAAATCTGCGAGTTGGTAAAAGACCAGTTGCGCGATTCCGATCTGCTGGCGCGTTATGGCGGCGAAGAATTTCTCGTCATCGCGCCCAACACCGGCCCGTCGGAAGCTTCGTTGCTGGCGGAACGCCTGCGCACCCGTGTCGAGCTTAACGTATTCCTGAAAGGCCATGAAGATTCGCGCGGGAACGGGCTGCGTACGACTATCAGTATAGGCATGGCCAGTTTCGACGATGACAACGCCGACGCGGAAACTTTGATCGGCAAGGCCGATCGAAGTCTTTACCAGGCCAAGGAAGAGGGCCGTAACCGGGCCATCGGTTGTCACGATACGCAAACGAGTGCAGGCATCACCGGAATCGCGACGCAAGCCAGCTAGTGTCATCGGGGGGCAGGCCACCGACGTGCGCCATCAGATCTCGATGTCCTGCGCGTAGCAGATATAGTCCATTAGCGGCATCGCGGCCCTAAAGGTCTTTTCCACCTCGCCCACGAAACCGTCATCGAGAATGATTTCGGGCGGTTCGCGGCGCATCAGGAAAAAACTCTTACGCTTGAGATCCTCGATGTGCTCGTGCTCGGCATCGAAACCGCGCGGCGGGCGCTTTAAACCGTCGCCGCCGATGCCGCCGAAGTACTTCTTCACCGTACGACTCGACTTGATCCTCCCCCAGGCGTGCGGGTTATCGACGATGGTATTGCGTATTTTCAGCAGCTCGTCGCTTGGTGGCAGCCAGATTCCGCCACCGAACACGGCTTCCTCGGTGGAAACATGCACGTAGAAACCCACCGTATGCGCGTCCTTGCCCAGTTCATGGCGAAACTGGCAGGCGGCATGCAGCTTGTAGGGGCGCTTGTCTTTGGAGAAACGCACGTCGCGGTAAATGCGAAACATCGAGCCGCCGTGCGGGCGCGAATCGGCAATAAAATGCGGCGAGATTTTCTTGAGCCGGGGCGCCATCGCATCGATAAAGGCGCACATCGGCTGCACCACCGCCTGCTGATAATCCGGTTTATGTTCGTTAAACCAGTCTCGATTGTTGTTTTTCGCCAGTTTTTCGTAAAACTCGAAGAATTTCGGTGTGAACATATCCAGTTCTCACAAGTCAGGGCCGGTAACAAGCCGGGGAACAGTATACCTGTTTCGTAGTTGCCCAAGTATTTGAACTTGAACGAATTAAGTATACTGTCCCGGGAAATTCGACAAGATCGATAGCATGCAAAGCCCCAATCCGCCGCAACCCTTCGAACCCGCCTACCTGTCGTTAATCGACAATGACCAGTTGCGCGCACGAGCCGAACAAGCATATCGGCATATGGCCGATTGCGACCTGTGTGCTCGCTACTGCCACGTGGATCGATTCGAGACCGTCAAGGGCGCAGTTTGCAGAACCGGCGTAAACGCGGTGCTGCACAGTTTCGGCCCTCACCACGGCGAGGAAGATCCGCTGCGCGGCACGCGGGGATCAGGCACCATTTTCTTCAGCTGGTGCAACCTGCGTTGCGTCTTCTGCCAGAACTGGGACATCAGTCAGAAGGGAGTTGGCCACGAGATAACGCCGCCAGCGCTCGCCGAGATGATGCTGCAGCTGCAGGCACAGGGCTGTCACAACATCAATTTCGTCACACCCAGCCATGTCGTGGCGCAAATAATTGCCGCCGTCGAGATTGCCGCACGCCAGGGATTACGCCTGCCGCTGGTCTACAACACCGGCGGCTACGACAGCCCCGAGGCATTGGCGCTACTCGACGGGATTGTCGATATCTACATGCCGGATATGAAATACGGTGATTCCGCGACCGCCCACCAGTATTCCCATGTGCGCGATTACACCGAGATCAACTTCGCCGCCGTACGTGAAATGCACCGCCAGGTCGGCGACCTGCGGCTCGACAAAGACGGCATCGCACAACGCGGCCTGCTGGTGCGTCACCTGGTATTGCCGGACGATCTCGCCGGGACCGAGGCAGTGATGGCGTTTCTCGCCCGGGACGTTTCGAGGCACACCTACCTGAACCTGATGGATCAGTACCGGCCTTGCTACCGGGCAGAAGACAATCCGCCGCTCGACAGGCCGTTAAGCCGCCAGGAATATCAACAGGCGCTCGACCTGGCCGCAAAGTATGGCCTGGACCGGCTCGATTCCCGTCATCATCGCTGGTCGTTGTTTTGAAAATCCGATAAGACAGGCATGGTGCATCGCATGACCGTTTTGCTGATAGCCGTTATTGCCCTGATCGGGTTGTTCGTTTACATGATCAAAATGCCGGGCGAGTCGTTCAAAGGCGACCTGCCCCCGCTCGATGAGAACGGCCGCGAACTGGCGCTTAAACTCGCCCAACACGTCGAAGTGCTGTGCAGCAATCCCGCGGGGCGGCACTACCTCGAGAAAACAGGGCTCGCCGCCGCGCGCGATTACATCGCCGGGCAATTCGAAGCGTCGGGTTACGAGGTCGAATTCCAGTCATACGAATTCGACGGCGACGACTACGCCAATATCGAAGTCACCCGCGCGGGTAATCGGCTGGCCGATGAAATCATCCTGGTCGGCGCGCATTACGATGCCGTCGTCGGTGCGCCGGGTGCAAACGATAACGGTTCCGGTGTCGCGGTACTGCTGGAGTTGGCGCATCGCTTCAGTAAGGTCGAGCTGCCGAGCACGCTGCGCTTCGTCGCCTTCGTCAACGAAGAGCCGCCGCATTTCACGACCGGGTCCATGGGCAGCGAGGTCTACGCCAGGCGCGCGGCCCGTCAGGGGGAAAACATCGTCGCCATGTTCGCGCTGGAGACGATCGGCTATTACCGCGATGCCCCTGGCAGCCAGTACTATCCGCCGCCATTGAACTTCTTTTACCCGAACCAGGGTAATTTTATCGCTTTCGTCGGCAATCTCGGTTCGCGCGCGCTGCTAACCCGTTCGCTACACGCCTTCAGGCAGCATGCCCGCTTCCCCTCGGAAGGGATTGCCGCACCGGCCATCATCCCGGGCGTCGACTGGTCGGATCACCGTTCCTTCTGGAAGCAGGGTTATCCCGCCGTGATGATTACGGATACCGCACCCTATCGCTATCCCCACTACCAC
>JAASSH010000369.1 GCA_021767985.1 Gammaproteobacteria bacterium
CAGCATGTCCTCGGTCTTGGCCGCGGTGCCGGCCAGGTTGCTCAGGTCCCATTGTTCAAAGTCGGCGAACTCGTCCTCGGGCGAGAGCAGCGGGTGGGTCTCGCCGTCCCCTTTGATCTGGGTCATTTCGACGATCGGCTCCCAGCGTGCGCGCGTTTTCGCGTACTTGCTGTCGATCTTCTTGCCGTTGAAGGTTCTGTCCTTGAACATCAGGCCGTTGCTGAGGTTGCCGTTGTGCGGAATCGCAATCGCGCGGCCGCCGACCTTGTCCTCGTAGCTGGCCAGGTAGGCCCACAGGTCCTGCGGGTCAGCGCTGTCGAACATCGTGAAGGGTATGGTACGGCTGGTCTTGTCGGCACCGTCGGCAAAGATCACGACGCGGTGCAGGTTGTCGCCTTTGGGTGTCGAGGTCCATTCGAAACCGGTCATCGCGGTGAACCGGCCCGGCTCATCGTACTTGTCCGCCTTTTCGACGAAATCGATCCAGAAACTGCGCGTGATTTCCTCGGAGCTGAACGGGTCCTCACCCCTGATGCCGTGGCTGATGATGTTGCCATAGGCCTCCACGCGCCCTTCCGGGCCCGAGTGGAAGCGTTCGTGCACCCAGTAGCCCCAGGGATCGGCCAGCAGTTCCGGGTGCGAGCCGTGGATCATCGGCGCCAGGCCGATGAACTCGGCATGGTCGGTGACGACCAGAAAATCGAGCGGCCTGATCAGCTGCACCGGCTGGCCGCTGTTGGAAATGACTTTTTCACCCCGGGCGAAACGAAAACCCTCGTCGATACCCAGCTTCGTGCCGACCAGACCGGCGTCGAAGGATTGATCCGTGTGAAAATGCGTGTCGCCGAACAGCACCTGGTCGGGATAGTCGCGGCCGACGAAGGGCGAATAGATCCGTTCATCCGCGAGATCCTCGGCGGTGACCGCGCGATCATAGTGGGAGGCAGAGACCGGCGTATGGTTCAGTGCCAGCAGCAGAATGGACGCTGTGATTGCAGCGTAGTGGCTGTAAGACATGTGTTTCGACTCCCTGCTCGCGTTGAAAAAGCAATCTGGCATCGACGAGGCGCGTGATGCCGGTTGAGCCGCGCCCGCACAGTGCCTGTGAACTATCGGCAGGTTGACTGTAAACTGAGTGGACACAGCGCTTTCTAGAGTACTCGCCACGAGAATGAAAATCAAATTTGTCTCGTCCAGGAAAAAGTGGTTATGGGTTTCCTGTGATTCCTGTACGGTTAGGTCAGGTGCGCGGCGGCAGGACACGGTATTGGAGCAGTCTGGCGGGATCGCTCCAGGTAATTTCTAATTCAACGATTAGCGAGTCTTTGTGTGTTCAACAAAACGTGCCCATCGCCGTTTCACTCGTTCGAATTTTCCTTAAAATCCTCAGGCGAACACCGCAGCAATCGGTTTGCTGGTTAAGGAGGATGGAATGAAGAATGCTATGCCCGGTTTTTCTCCCATTGCGCACGCGTTGATCGTGGCTGCAGCAATCGCCGTTGTCGTGGCCATCGTGCATGCAGCTGCATCCGTGATCGCGCCCATGCTGCTCGCTGCCTTTATCGCGGTCGTCGCCACGCCGCCATTGCGTTGGATGAAGCGCAAAGGGGTACCGAAATGGATTGCGCTGGCGGTCATCGTGTTTGTACTGCTCGATGTGGGCAGCCTGTTTGCCCTGGTGACCACCGGGGCATTGGAGGGGTTAAGGGATGGGCTACCCGGTTATCAGGAGCGGCTGGTTCTGCTCACCGCCGAGCTCGGCAACTGGCTGGAGGGTTACGGCATCGCGAATGCCAGCGAGGCCATGGCTGACATCTTCGACCCGGCCCTGGCAGGGCAGTTGATACGACTGGCCCTGGCCAATGTGAGTGGCACTTTTGGGGTCGGCCTTCTGGTACTCCTCGCCGTTGTGTTCATGCTGCTGGAGGCGCCCAGTCTGTCGGCCAAACTGAAAGCGGCTTTTCACCTGACAGCGGCGTCAGAGGCGCGACTAGCGCGTGTGTTTAGCTCCATCAACCGATACATGGTGATCAAAAGCCTGACCAGCCTGGCCACGGCGTTATGCATCTGGGGTATGCTGATGATGCTCGGCGTCGACTTCGCCACCCTCTGGGCCATGCTGGCCTTCGTGTTGAACTTCATACCGTTTGTCGGCGTCATCCTGATGATGGTTCCGGCCGTGCTGTTTGCGCTGGTACAAACCGATATACAAACCACACTATTAGTGGCGTTGGGCTACCTGGTCATCAACACGGTGATCGGCAGCATCCTGGAGCCCAGGATCATGGGGCGTGGGCTCGGAATCTCGACGCTGGCGGTATTCCTGTCGCTGCTGTGCTGGGGCTGGGTGCTGGGGACCATCGGCGTGTTTCTTTCGGTACCGCTGACGATGGCGCTGATGATCGGATTAGAAGCCAGTCCTCAAACCCGGCCGATCGCGATCTTGCTTGGCCCGCCGCTCGCTCCAGAGCCCGAGCCGAAGGCGGAATCGGGTTCGAGCGCACAAGGCGAGAAATAAGGGGGCGACGCCAAATGTGCTTGAAACAGTATCGAGTATGCTCATCTCTGCAATAGGCTATTCTCTACCGATGGCTGTGGGCGTTGGATTCAGCCCGCTACCTATTGCTACCGTAGTGACACTGCTGATATCCGCTCGACCAGCAAACGCCCCGGCCTTTCTGATTGGATGGATGATCGGCATATTTTTGATCGGTACTATCGTATTCTTGATACCCGGCCTCGATACAGCCAGCGGCGAACCAACACCTCTGTCGGCCGGGGTGCGACTGATTGTGGGTGTGATATTGCTATTGATGGCGGGGTGGCAATGGAGAAGAAGGCCGTCTACTGTTGAGCCGGTTGCGGCACCCAAGATGTTATCCAGACTGGACTCCCTCGGTACCGCTAAGACTTTGATCATGGGATTTGTTGTGTCTACTTTTAATCCCAAAAATCTGTTTCTGACTTCTGCCGGTGCAGCCACCATCGACGCGTCAATGGCGACACCGTCACAACAAGCCATCGCATTGATCGTCTATGCTATCGTCGCCAGCTCGGGTGTGGGTGTCCCGATAATTGGTCATATCCTGTTTGCAGAACGGGCCAACGCAACACTGCTTAAGTTGAAAGACTGGATGATTCGTAACAACGCCGTTATTGTTGCCATACTGCTAGTCATTTTTGGTGTGATTATTATCGGCAACGGTCTGGTGATCCTGGCAACCTGAAAAACTACGTTAATTCGGCAACCTCCTTGAACAGCCAGTCTGCTCGGCGTTTACTCGCCGACGATTATCGCCTTGCCAGATAACGTATTACCCGTGACAGGAATAGCGCCCGGTCGCTCTGAACTACTATCGGCTGTATCGGTATTTTCTCTCGCTGTGGATAGAAGTACACCATTTGCTCCAATTTTTGCCGCCTGATTCTTGAGTTCAATGATTGCATTATCGAGCGCGCTCTGTTCGATCAATCCCGACTGATTCGTTGCCTCTACAATGCCAACAATTTCATAGTCCTGTGGCGCTTCGAAATATATATTCACCTGGTCTGG
>JAASSH010000370.1 GCA_021767985.1 Gammaproteobacteria bacterium
AAACCATGCTGCGCGCCTCGATGGAGCACGCCCGTGAAGATATCGAAGCGCGTATGCTCAAGGAGCAGCAAGTCGAGGCGCGGCGTGTGATCGAGGCGGTCGACGCGGCGCTGGTCCAGGATGGAAAAGACCTGCTAAGCGAGTCTGAATTGTCCGCAATTCAGCTTAAACGAGACGAGTTGGAAAAGGGGCTCGAAAGCGCTGGCGCCGATGAGCTCAAACAAATGATCAAGGCCGTCGAACAGGTCAGCGAGACCTATGTCGCGCGGCGCATGAATGCGAGCGTTAAGCAAGCGCTCGCTGGTAAGCAAATAGATGAGGTTGATGTTTAATGCCCAGGGTTACCGTATTACCGCACGCAGAGATCTGTCCCGAAGGAGCGCAGCTGGAGGTCGAGCCGGGGATTAGTCTGTGCGACGCGATGCTCAGGAATCACATAGAAATCGAGCATGCCTGTGAAAAGTCATGTGCCTGTACCACCTGTCACGTTTACGTGCGCGAGGGCTTTGATTCGCTGGAAGAATCGAGCGAGGATGAAGACGATTATCTCGACAAGGCCTGGGGCCTGGATATGGATTCGCGCCTCAGCTGCCAGGCGATCGTGGGCGAAGAAGACCTCACGATCGAAATCCCGAAGTACACCATCAACATGGTGTCTGAAAATCATTAGGAGAAAGCCATGACCCTGAAATGGACAGATACGCTTGATATCGCGATTGAACTGGCGGAAACGCATACCGATGTCGATCCACAGTACGTGCGTTTCACCGATTTACACGCCTGGGTGTGTGCTCTTGACGATTTTGACGACGACCCCAATCACTCGAACGAAAAGATCCTGGAAGCCATCCAGATGGCCTGGATCGACGAAGCAGACTGATTTGGTCAAATTTTGGTCAAAATCTTGACAGAAAACCGTCGAGTTCTCGACACTTTAGTCGTTCAAAATCAAACACTTTTGCACGCTTTTTAAGGTTGTTTGAGTGCTTTTTCCCTAAAAAGTGAAATTTTTTTTCGCAGCAAATTTTTTTCACTAAATACCTATTGCCTAATAAGTTAGGTATTACACTTAAAGTAAATTCTACAGTTGAGCCTGTGAACTTGGTCACAGTTTGCTTGCAATCATCCCTCGTTTCGGTAAATTAAGTCGTAACCCGTCGCTTAAAGAAAGACGGGTAAGGTCCTGAAAATACAACGATTTAGAGACTCAGGGCTCGCAATTATAGCTAATTCCCGAATGCAAGATTCGGGCATGAAGACAGAGACATCCGGAGAGAGACAATATGAGCAATGTGGCATATATCAATGAAGTTACGTCCGAACGGCAGGGCTATGCTAACCAGTCCCAGCTAAAAACCTACTACGATGCAAGAAACCGGATTATCTGGCTTCTGATGAAGGGCGCGCCGCGCCCGGCGTTCACGTTAAAGTTGCTGAATGAAATCACGAGTCAAATCAATACCGTCAAACAGGACATGGCGGAAAGCGATGGTGAAAAATACGATTTTCTCGTCCTTGGTTCCGACATCGAAGGCGTATTCAATCTGGGCGGCGATCTCGACCTGTTCTGTCAGTATATCCGTAATGGTGACAGGGACGGACTGCTAAGATATGCGAAGCTTAGTATCGATCTCGTCTATCAAAACCTGATTCACTTTGGTGAGAATATGACTAGCATTTCGTTGATTCAGGGCGATGCGCTGGGTGGCGGTTTCGAGGCCGCGTTTTCCGCCAACGTCGTGGTAGCCGAGCGCGGCACCAAATGTGGCCTGCCCGAAGTTCTCTTCAATATGTTCCCGGGCATGGGTGCCTTTTCGATGCTGTCGAGGAAAATCGGTTTTGCAGCGGCGGAAAAGATGATCATGGGCGGCGGAATATACAGCGCGGAAAAACTCTACGATATGGGCCTGGTCGACATACTGGCGGAGAAAGGCGAGGGCGAAGTCGCGATTTACCGGTATATCAAGTCCACTCAGCGCTCGAATAATGCTTATCGCTCGATGCAGCAGGTAAAGGATATTTGTAACGAGGTAAGCTACGAGGAGTTGATGGACATCGGCAGCGTCTGGGCGGACTCCGCGTTAAGGCTCTCCGAAAAAGATTTGCGCATGGTGGAGCGTCTAGTCCGGCGGCAGAACAACCGCGTGCAGGTAAGTGCCTAGCGGGCTAGCGCTCGGGTAATTTCTTCGAATATACCTTGTCTTCTTCGGCCGTCGCTGCATTGTTCAATGCAGCGACGGTCCTTTCAAAACATTCCGCGATCCGCTTGCTCATCTGCTCGATTTTTTCGCTGCCCAGATCGTAGGGTTTTAAAGCTTCCCCCTCCAGACATACTTCTACCAACCGGTTGGCTCCAAGTTCGGTTGCCGAGCCCTTGAGCGCATGTAGATTTTCGCGGTACTCGAGGTAGTCGTCATACATGGATTTCTTGATATCCAGCACGTGCTGCGCACCTTCCTTCTCGAAATTCTTAAGCAGGGTTATCACGAACTCGGGATCATTCCCCAGAATGTCGAGTTCGTGCAGCACGACGTTGTCGTACCATTCCGATTCGGCGAAATTACTGGGTAAGTGGGATCTTGGTTCTCTTGCCTTACGCGGTTCCCCGGCCTTCGGCTTGCGGATATTTTTCGACAGCGAAGCAATACACTCGAGCAGTCCGCGTGCGTCGATCGGCTTGGTAAGGAATCGATTCGCACCGGCGTTCAACGAGGTTTCCCTGGCCTCTGGTGTGGCATCGGCCGTCAACATAATAACCGGCAAGTTGCCGCTGGTATCCATGAAACGCAGGGACTTGATGACCTCGATACCTGAAATTTCCGGCATGTTCATATCAAGGATGAGCATGTCGATCTGGTCAAGTTCGTCGGACAGCAGGTCCAGTGCTTTTTCACCGGTATCAGCGATGCGCACATTATGGCCCGCGTTGCGGAGTATACCCTCGATAACCTTCTGGTTGACCTGGTTATCTTCGGCCACCAGGATGTTTAGCGCGGTTGCACCCGACTGCTTTGCGTAGTGCTCGGCCATGGTGACAATCTTGCTGTCGTTCAGGTTAACGCTCTGGGCCGCGTGAAGCGCGTTGAAAAGCGGTCGTTTTTCTTCTGGATTGGCGATAGTAGATATGTAGTAATGGCTCGAGCGGTTCGCGTCGATCATGGTGTCGGATGAATTGATCAACACCATGGAGGTATTTTCCAGTAAACCCTCGGATTTCACCATTTGCGCGAACTGCAGGGCATTGATATCGACCAGGCAGGATTGGTCGACGATAATAGTCTCGTAGGGATTGTCTTCATCATTCGACTGGATCATCTGCGACAGGGCGCGGCTCGAGGTGCGCACCCAGTCGAAATTGACCTGCCAGTATTTGAGCGCAGGTCTGATGACGCTGGCGGTATCCTCGCCTGATAGCAGCAAGACGTGGTTTTCGGAAATATTGGTTTCTGGGTTGGTGCTCGCCAGGAACGGAATTTCGAACCAGAAAGTGGAACCCTTGCCGACCTCGCTGACGACGCCTATGTCACCGTCCATCAACTCGACCAGTTCC
>JAASSH010000067.1 GCA_021767985.1 Gammaproteobacteria bacterium
AGCGCAACGGCATGTTCACCCTCGAGGGTTTCATGCGCCCTGAGGTGATCGCCGACATGCTACCCGGGCTGCTCGACAAGATAGCCAGCGAGTCATTCAACCACACCCGCGAACATAACATTTACTTCGACGATAATATCGCTGATATTCCGGCGGATCATCCGGCGCTTGCGAGGGTCAAGACCATCAACCATACGCTGTGCGGCGATCAGATCGCCGAGCAGCTGAGGCAGGTGTACCTGTGGCCCGCGCTGGCCGAGTTTCTTGCACGAGTGATGCAAAAACCGGCGTTGTACCCGATGGCCGACCCGCTGGCCTGCGCCAACGTCATTGGGTACTACGAAGGCGAGGGTCTCAACTGGCATTTCGATCGCTCCGAGTTTACCACCACGCTGTTGCTGCAGGCCCCGCGGCAGGGTGGCGATTTTCAGTATCGTCACGCGCTACGCAGCGCGACCGACCCGAACTACGACGGTATCGCCAGGCTGCTGCGCGGCGACGATCCCGAGGTTTCGACCTTAAAGCTCGGTGCGGGCGACCTGAAGATCTTCAAGGGCGTGGACACGGCCCATCGCGTCACCCCGCCGGTGGGCGACCTGCCGCGGGTCATCACCATCTTCACCTATTACGAAACCCCGGGCCGCATGTTTTCCGACGAGGAAAGCCTCGGCTTTTACGGTCGCACCAACGGCTGAAACCGCTCAGCGACTATCACGTCGACCGTTCGAGAAATGGCAGTGTCGTGTTTTCTGCCGTCGTAGCCATCGTGAACATCCGGAAGCAATAACGGACCACCGATACCATTCCACGAACATTTGGTGCAAATACTGATCCCAGGGGGATCGCATTTCAGTACTATTCAATGATTAGTTTTAATTTGAAACTAATTATCTAGGATTACTCGCAAATTAATAAAGCCATATTCTCGTGAGTTAGAGAGGTTGGCTATAACAAGAACCGGGGATGCCAGATGATAGGAAACTTTCTGAAAACAAGACTTAAAGTTTACCTTGCCTTCTATGTCTGTATTAACGTCGCGGGTTGTGTTACCCCTGCTGCCTGGAAACATGCCGAAAAAATGGCCAACGAGCCGCCAACGTACCGGAGTCTTACCGATGTTTACTTTGCCGCGTTTCGCAGCCCGGATCATTTGCGATTATGTGTCCTGGTTCGTGCCGGCAGTTCCGATGAGCCTTCACCCGCAACGCTAAACATAGATCTGGAAAAAATCTCGGAAAGCCTGACCAGGCGAGGCGCAACAGAACATGACACTACAAGTCGTGCTTTGAATTCGATCGGTGTGGGTTCGAAGTTGAGCAACAAGTGCGAACCTGTGTTGCAGGGTGAGGAAGAGCCGGTTTCGATTGAACGTATACAAGTGGAAGAGACGGAATTGAGTGGCGCACTGCAGCAGCTCGCCCCGAAAGAGCTGACGGTCTTCGTGCTGGAGCACAATAACCAAAGCCATATCGTCATCGGATCAACCGATCAGGATTTCCCGGGTTTGAATAATGAAGCATTCAGCGCACATGCCGAAGATAACGCCAGCAAGGCGGGATATGTACTGGTGCCGTTGGCAGTGGTTGCCGATGCCGTGATTTTAGTTGGGATTGCTTTTGTCTGCCTTTTGGTCTTTTTCGCGGGGGGAGATTGTAATTTCTAAACGACTGTAGCGGGTCGATCCGATCTGCCTGGAACCTCGATCTGAGAGTCAGTTCACTTGTAAGCAGATGCTGAAAGCCGATACTCGGGCTTCTTGGATCGGCCAATAGCAGACAATTCATTGTTAAAGATTCGCCATCTCGAGGCCTTCGATAACGTTCGCCAGGCTATCTGCCCTTGAGTACCCGCTTTAGTCGTTTTGCACAGCCCATTGCCCTGCGTCTTTCTGTCGGGGTTTTTTCCGATTGATCAGATTTTCTGCCTCTTCTTTCCGGAGTCACTTCAGATCGAAATCGCCTATTGGCAGCAAAGATTCCATGGAAGCGAGTCAGATTTACCCTCGGCTTTGGCACCACTGCAGCAAGCTTGGCAAGAAAATCCATTGACTCGAATACCACATGCGATGTGCAATCCCGGTAGGGTGTCTTGAGCTGGTAGCGAACATTGCCGGCCGATGTGATTGACAGACGCTTCTCCGAAATAGGCAACAAAGAAGCCTCATTACCGCGAATTAGTACCGGTTGCCTCGGTTACAATTAGGGAGAATATTATATAAGGGTATACCCAGTACTTTAATAATTACTATACTTCAAGCTTAAGTCCGATCGAGTAGTCAACACTGTGGAATTAGTAGGGAGACAGATAAATTGACCGGCAATAATTATGTGAGGCCGCAACTGGCAAAAACAGCAAAGCTATCGGCTTGGGCGCCGTTTACGGTGTTCATCGCTTGTAGCCTGTCGAGCGTGAACGGATTATTAGCGGCCGATCTATCGGTGGAGGGCCAGAGTGGCCTCGATACCAATCCTCACCGCTTATCCTCGGGGCTTGATCCCGATATCGAACTCTTCGGGCTGGTGGACCTAAGATTTTCGAACCGTTTCGACAACGGTGTCTCGGTAAAGGGGCGCAGCAAACATGCCTTTTATCCGGATGATGATCGTGCCGACTGGTCACGTAACGAGTTCGATCTCGGTTACCGTGGAAATTTCCAGATAGACGATAATGAGTTCGGTTACAAGCTTTCCACTGACTGGCTCGACCGCGACAAGAACTATGTCAGCCGCACAACCGGCGAAGACGCGACCTTTGGCGGCGAATCGATCGTTGATCGTTACGACTACGAGCAGCTGAATCTGAACGCGGAAATCTCGTACCGAACCGAGGCCAGGCACAGGCTCAGGGCCCGTTATCAGCGGCGCGACAAGGATTACGAGGATTATTCGATTCCCGGTCTTAGCAACTTCGATTACGAGCATGACCGCTATCGTTTCGACGTTCGTTTTCGGGTTGCCGACGAACATCGCCTGACTGTCGAATACAGCACGGTCGATCGTGAGTACGACGACCGGCGGATAGATGATCTTAATGGCGACGAAATCCCGGGCACCGACCTCGAATACGATCAAACCGAGTATGTGCTGGGTTATTGGTATCGTCCAGATAAAGACTTTCAGTTCAACATCGAATTCAGTTTTAGCGATCGTTCTGATAACGGCGTCGGTTATAACGATTCGAGCTATGACAGCGTTTACCTTTACTGGCGGAAAAAAGTCAACGAAACCGATGAGATCCGAGGTTCATTACTCTATTCCGAATTCGAGTACGATAATCGAACTTTTTCGGATGGCGAGCAGCTAGAGGAAGAGTTTTTTGAAAATGACGGCTATCTTTTCAAGCTGGATTACAAAAGAAAGATGTTGCAACAAGGCTATGAGAATCTCACTCTAATTTACGCACTGCAGGTCGACGATTACGACAGTACCGACTCACGCTACCGTTATGACCGTGTCATTTTATCTGTCGGGCTAAGGTACAACCTGCTTTAGCCTGAACACCTGATTCCGACATTGCGCGGCCCAACAAGCAACAGGTTCTTGGCTTTTAGAGATTTGATCAGCTTGCGAACGTCGGCTTCGACCTGCTTCTCCCCGGCATCAGGAAAAGCAACCAGCAACAATTCGATTATCTGCTTAATCGTCACGGGCTGGGACAATAGATTCCAGATGGCCGATCCGGTCGGATTCAAGTGATGTATCGAGGCCCCGTTGGCGTCAGCCAGGAATGCGTTGCCATCGGTCGTTACCTCGCTGATACCGTGTTTTCTCATCAGGTACCCAGTCGGGATAACAGTCGATACCGGATTGACAGATTGCACTACTATTTCCCGTTCTACCGTTTTTGAATCGGGTAGCTCTTGCCACTGAAATCTTTTTCTCAGCAACTCGACCGCGTCGTCGGCACGGTCGAAACGCAGGACAAAACTCTGCGCATGGCTAACGATCTGCCCCAGCCGACTCAGGATCCTGGGGGCATCCACTTCACGTGCAAAATTCTGCCAGACGACTCGTTTCAGTACCTCGGCTTCCGAAATCGTTGTCAGGTCGGTTTTCGCACCTTCCGTTCGGTCCAGAAATACGAACGCACCGATTGGAGCTGAGCTACCGCGACTGGCAAGCTCGTCGTTTCGAAGATCGAGATAATGATAGCGCTTGCCCTTGAGGACAACTCGTGACTCGATAAATTGGCGGGTACCCTCTTCAAGGTTATCCGGATAGGGAAACCGCAACCGGGGCGCCAGGCCGGGCGCGACACCCCTGCCGGTGTCGAGGCTGATCGGCAACACGTCATCGCAGTATATTCGGTAGCCGGCTGCGGCCAGGCAGGCCGCGAGCACGCTCTTTCCCGCCCGGTACTTGTTCGGAAAGATGACCAGCATGCCTCCGATCTCGACCGCGGCGCCGTGCAGGCAGAGAAGATTCATATCTTCCATGGTACGAGCCTTGACGACCCGGGCGACGAGCGTACAAAGAGCGTCGACTTGTTCCCGGCAAACCACTTTTTTATCGAGCCAATCGGCGGTGATCTCGTAGTCTCCGTCGCTGTTACGCAGGACGTTAACAACCGGCGACTGGTCATCTTGCAGAGTTTCCGAAATCTCCCAACCACGAAAAATTACCGGGAAACAGCTGATTAATTCTTCACAGCCAGAAAACCGGACCGGGCGTTCAAGATTGTCGAATTTTAGAAAAACGGAGTTGGCCATCAAATATCTAGATACGGTGGGCAGGAGCGCCTATCCGTGAAATACAGGTTATTCAACTCCCCGATAATTTAGACCTAGAGAGAACCGGTTCTCCGGTTCGGTTAACTGGAGAACGGGTTCGTAACGATGGTCAGGAAGGCCAAGGTTTATACGTCTTCGCCCACTTCAGTTGGTTCGCTTTGGCTGGCTTCGCTCAGGCTGGGTCCACTCTGACTGGCCTCGCTCATTTCGCTGGCGTCACTCATTTCGCTCATTTCGCTGGCGTCACTCATTTCGCTCATTTCGCTGGCGTCACTCATCTCGCTCATTTCGCTGGCCTCGCTCATTTCACTCATTTCGCTGGCCTCGCTCATTTCACTCATTTCGCTGGCCTCGCTCATTTCGCTTTTCTCGCTACCCTGCGCCTGGACCGATGAACTGAGGGTCATCAAAACCGGTGTTGCATAGGCGGCGGTGGCCACAAGGCCCATGCGAGATAGCGCCCTGCGTCGTTCCTGATCGATTTCTTCAATTGTTTCCTTAATAACTTCGTCTTTCTTTTTCATGTTCGAACATCCTCAAACTGGCTGGCTGATTAATGCAACTGCGCTTTTCAACATGCAACAGTATCAAATTACTATTGGGAATATATTCCCAAGCTAAATAAAAATCAAGTGAGATACTTAACATTTTGAATATGCGAATCTAAGAGCAGTATATCTATTTTCGGCTTGTGATTGAGGTGACCCGAATCGGCAGCGAAGCCGCTCGAATCAGTGCGGCTTTTCACAAGAACAACGAACTCCTCGTGGTCGGAACAAATACTGCGGCAATCTGGTAACTGAACATGTTTGGTAACAAGAACACCAGGTTATGGCGACTGCCTCTGGAGACCGTAATAAGTCAATTTGACAACGAGGATAGTAACTCGACGGTACCAATCTCAAACTTGGGTTTGCAAACGTCGAAGTAAGTGCCAACGGTAGCGACAAATGAATTATCTTGCTATGAAGCCCACAGATAGTTGGGTAGCTATCCATTCTACGGGAAATTTGCCTGCCAGAGTTTGAGCAATGGCATGGGTGTCTTAGTTGGGTTGCTTATCGCCGCTGACTCATCAAACTTGAGCGCCAGCTTTCCCTACAGGAGACATTCAAAAATCTAAGGCGGGGGACAATCTCCGGCCATAAGCGAATCCCCGCTTGGAAAATCGATTCGAACAGATTCAACTTCTACGGATTGCAAACGGTCGATGTGCTACCTGCGCTCTGTAGGCGGTACAATCAACGCCTCCTTGTCAACAGACTGTTCCAGGTAATGAAGCATGACGTATTCCTCCGCGGTGCGCTTGGGGCCGGGTAGATCGGCCTGGCGACGCGCGGCGGCCTGAAGGTGGCGCGATAGAAAGAATTCGAACATCGCGAGCGCCGGATCGCTGCTGAGCGTATTAGCGTCGAGTGGCATGTTCTCTGCGGATAACTCGTGTTTCCCGATGACGCTCTTCCCGGTACTGCTCATCTCCGCTTTAACGCGGTCGAGTTGCTCACTGGTAGCGCCGAAGAGGAACTCGCGAAACGCGGCGGCCTCATCCTCGCTGTGATCGGGTCGCACCAGGTAATCGACGAAGCCCTCGTCGCAGCCAGCCTGGATCAGTCCAAACATCTCGGCCGTGCCTATCAGCGTTCCGAGCGTAACAGGCACACGGCGACGGGCTTCCCAGGTGGCTTGCAGCACCGGGAAGAAATCGCTAACGCGGTAGGTGGCATGCTCCCAGATGTGTACCAACGACAGCGCTGCTTTCTCGCGAGTCTCGATCGAGGTCTTGGCGTCGGATGCGATGTGTTTGAGGACTTCTTCGGCAAGCCGCGCATACAGGCAGTGGCAAAGCCGCTCCTCGACGCGCGGCTTGAGCGCGGCCGCTTGCTCGGGGGTTATGGCCTCGTCGCACACGACTCGCAACAGTCGATAGAAATTCATCTCGCCCATGATCAGGTTGCGGCTCGTCAGCGCCCGGTTGGGCAGGAACATGTCGAAGTTCGACAAGTTGCTGGCGCTGAGCACCTCCACCAGGGAATGAAGCGAACGTGTTTTTCGACCGAGGGACTGCTCGCTGAACGATGACGGGTAACTGGCGAGCAGTTCTCCCATCCTGTCGAGTCGCTCCACGTTTCGACGCAGCTCGGCAAGCACCTCGTCGGCACCGGGCATGGCGGCTTTAAGCACAGCCTCGACGACGTCGCAGATCACCGCCTGCTCCTCGTTGTCGAACGGGCCGTGACCCGTGAACTCGATCGGTTTGCTCATGCTCTGACCGGAAAGCGAAAACGAAGTATAAACATCCTGCTTCCAATGGGCCAACAAGAACCGTTCAGTGTTGCCGTCGTTTTTGCGCCCAGTATCGAGTGAAGTTGCCGGGAATACGATTGAACGCATGCTCCGTCCACGTATCCTCAGCCCCGGATTGGAAGAAGTCGCCCGATTCGGGCGTCTCGCAGCCGGTTCCAACGCGGCGGTTGCGACGCGCAGCGGGCAAAAAAAAGCCGCGGCTTTGGGGCCGCGGCAAAATTGGGATAGGAATCCCTATGGAGGTAATGCAGAAATCTAGCAGGTGTAGCCGAACCAGGTCAGGGTCTTGTTGGGATCGTTCTGATCACAGGTCGTCGAGCCCATCAATCCGGCATAAGTAGCCGGGTTCAGGTAAACCATGTAGTTCGCCGGGTTCATGGTTTCGGTGTACGTCGCGGGATCGATCATGTGCGTGTACGAAGCCGGGTTCATCCAGTAATTCATGGTTTGCGGATCCATCATCACCTGGTAAGACGCGGGATTTATCCACGCCATCATGTTTTCCGGCTTGGTAAATTCCATGTAGAACTGAGGGCGCATGAACTGGGTGTAGCTGGCCGGGTTCACGAAAGTCATGTGCATTTTCTGGTGACTCTTGGGGTCGATCCACTGCATCCAGCCGACGGGATGCGCGGCGTTGAAGCTCAGCTCTTTAGAAATCGTGGGCGGCTGAGCGGGCGATGCCATCGCTGCCAGCCAGTAATTCGGGTCGAACAGGTTTACGCTGCCTGCGGATTCTGCAACGGTTTCGGGCTGGGTCTCCGCCTGGTTTGCATTCGACGCAACACTGAGCGTGAGCAGGGCAGATGCCGCGAGCGCTATCAGTCTGATTTTCATAAGAGCTTCCTCTTCAAAGTTGATTTTATAAAGCTAAAGACTGAAGCGGATTATCGGGTATATAAGTAAAGACTAATATACTTATGAAGTATTAGGCGTATATCCCCAAAGTAAGGGGCGGGATGTCCGACGATAATCGGTTATCGAGGTGCGCGGGGCAGGGTGAAGCGATGAAAGCGCCAGCTCAGCAGGCAGGCCGCGACCGCGAGTCCTGCCGCCAGGCCCCACCACAGACCGGCGCCGCCCATCTGATAATGAAACGCCAGTACCGAACCGCCACCGATACCCAGAATCCAGTAGCCAAACCCGGCAATCCACAGCGGTACCAGGTTATCCTTCATGCCGCGCAGGGCGCGGGCCGCGGTCGCCTGCAGGCCGTCGAACACCATGAAAACCGCGGCGATGACGAGGAAGCGGGATGCCATTGCCGATACTTCGGCATAACCCGGGTCCTC
>JAASSH010000371.1 GCA_021767985.1 Gammaproteobacteria bacterium
GCTCGCCGAACAGGTACATGACGCCGACAATGAAAAACGGCGCCAGGAAGTAAAAACCGAAGTCTTCGAGCAGCGCGGCGAAGAACAGCGGGAACATCAGCGCGACGCGTACCCGGTGGTGGCGGATGAAGTAAACCACGATCGCGATCAGGACGGCGGCGACGATGAGCCTGGCCGTATGCAGACCGGCGTCGCCAGGCTCTGCAGTGCCGGCAATCCACTCCGGCACGCGCATGTAGATAAACGGGATCGCGAGCAGCGCAAAAGTCGACAGGTACCATTTTACGGTTTCGTGGTGCGCTGCGTGCGCGGCTTCCTCGGAGCCGTCGTCGACCGCGGCGCTGATTATTTGCGACGATGCTTCGTCGCCCTTGACATAATGATGAATCAGCTGGCCGATCGCGGCGATGGCCATTAGCAGGATGATCGCGCGTGGCCACCCGGAGGCGCCGAACTTGTAAATCTCGATGTTCTTGTCGAACTCGAACGAATAAACGTACAGAAACAGGCACAGGCCGAGCCAAAAGCCCGCTTCGACCAGATGTCCTGCTCTGAGCTTACCCATTTGCTCCACCTGGCCCGAACAGCCACGCCCGCTGAATGACCCGGGCGTCTTGCTGATATGACTCGCCGGAAGCCAAAAGATCCCCGCTTGCGCGGGGATGACTCGTTGTTGTTGAAATCACGAAGGTCGAGGTCTTACTTGACCTCGAGGCCCATTGCCTTGTAGACGTCGCGGTACTGCCCGATCGTGGTCGTGATCAGATCGCGCGAGCCGGCGGTGTCACGGAAGCTCTCGATCAGCGTCATGTACTTGCTTTCGTTGAACTTCTGGTAGCTTTCCTCGCAGTAAGCTTTCTGGAAGGCCCACTGCAGCCACTCGAGACGATCCTGCGAAATGCCCTTGTGGACGTAGAAACCGCGGAAGCGGAACAGCGGATCGAAGTCGAGCGCGACGTCGGTCAGGCTGGGTACGTCGGCGAAAGCGCTCGGGCGCTCCTTCAGGATCGTCAGGATCGGCTTGAACTTGCCGGAGTCGAGGAAGTTGCGCACGTCGCCAGGCTGCTCGAACAGCGCGTCGACCTGGCCGCCGGCCAGCGCGCCGTAACGCGGGGCACCCTTGTCGAACGAAATCTGCTGGATTTGCATGCCGGTGGCATCGGTGATGAATTTCATCGTCACCCGTTCCATCGAACCTTCCTTGGATACGTTGGCGATCGTGGCCCTGCCGTTTTGCGCGGTTACCCACTCGACGAAGGATTCCCAGTCGTTGTAACGGGTTTCGTTGGCGCGGATGTAGATCTGCGAGAAGGTAATCTGCGAGGTAACCAGCGGGATCAGGTCTTGCGCCGGGTTGGGGCGGCTCGAATCGAGCGCGTGCGCGCTGGAGGCGTCGTCGATATGCTCGAGCACGGTGTAACCGTCTTTCGGTGTCGCCATGAAAGCGGTCATGCCGACCGTGCCGGAACCACCGGGCTTATGATCGCGATTGATCGCCACTCCGGTCAGTTCGGTGACCGCCTGGGCCATGGCCTGGGCCACCTGGCCCGAACCACCGGCCGGTCCGTAGGGAACGACCATGGTCAGCGCGCGCGCGGGAAAACCATCAGGCTTGGTTTTGGATGAAGGCAGGCCGTCGGTGGCGCAGGCTGCGTATGCGGTGTTGGCGGAAAGCGCCATGGTGGCGATAGCGATAGCGCTACCGGCCAGATATTTACTGAGTTTCATTAAACTCCTCCGGTTGTTGTACTTATGTATTCGATTAATTATTAAAATAATCTCGGCCGGATGGTATACAAGCTTTTCAAACCTGTCTAGGGTATGCGATGACGTTGTCGCCGACTGATAATCTGAAACGGTATACCGAACGTATTCTAATTTATGAAACCAATGGTGAGTTAACGAGTAATGGATTCAGTCACGCAAATGGTACTGGGTGCCGCCGTTGCCGAGGCGGCCATCGGGCGCAAGATCGGCAACCGGGCCATCCTCTGGGGCGCCGTCGCCGGTACGATGCCGGATCAGGGCGTGCTGCAACTGGTCTGGGACCGGATCTGGGATCAGGACGTACGCCTGGGCCCGATCGAAGCGAGCGGTTAAACTTCCGGCCGTTTAGCTTGTCAGATTCGGGGAAATGACCAGACAATTGCCAGTTACGTTGTTGGCCATCGGCCTTGCCGTCGCTGCCGGCATCGGTATCGGCAGCATGCTTGCCGGTGGCGCCGGCGGCATGCACGCATTCTCACCGGCAACGCCCGGCGATCAGCCGGTAAACCAAATCGGTTCGACAATCCAGGCACCGCAGGCTGCGAGTTCCGATGCGGCCCGTCTGGCCGAGCTGGATCGCCGGCTGCAGGACGAAATTCGAGCGCGCCAGGCGCTTGAGCTGAAGCTCGAATCCCTCGCCCGTCAGTTGGCAGTGCTGGATCGTGCTGCTGTAGCTACCGGTACGGCAGACCCCGAAGAGCAGCCGGTCGGCGCTCCGGACGAGCGCGACAGGGACTGGTTCGACGAGCAGGCGCTGCTGGATAACGGTATGGCCAGCGGCCTGGTGAGCGAGCTAAAGGTTTTTTTCGAGCAGCTCGAAATGGACCGCCTTTACCTGCGTGATCGCTCGGCCCGTGAAGGCTGGGATCGGGCCCAACTGCGTGCGGAACTGCAGGTCATCGAAAACCGCGAAGAAGACTTGCGCCAGCGCCTCGGTGACGACGCCTACGACGCATACCTCTACGCCTCCGGCCAGCCCAACCGCGTGGCGGTCACCAGCGTGCTGGCGAGCGCCCAGGCCGGACAGGCCGGCATTCAGTCGGGTGATCATATCCTGCGCTATGACAATCAGCGTATCTATAGCTGGATGGATCTGCGCGAGGCCACCACCGGTGGCGATATCAGCGACACGGTCGAGGTCGAGGTCGAGCGCGACGGCGCGACGCTGCAGTTCTACCTGGCGCGCGGGCCGATGGGAATCCGCATGGATTCGCTCAGCGTGCCCCCCTGACCAGCATATTAATTTTGGGTCAGAGTAAAAACTCGCCAAAGTTTTTACTCTGACCCGGAATTATGCGCTAGTTGTAGGCGCGCCACAGCATCGAACAGCCGGATACCACGAGGATGCCGATGATCAGGTACTGGAAGCGCGCGTCGCTGATGCGCCGGCGGATGCGCTGCCCGATCAGCAGGCCGATGGTGACCGGAATCGTCGCCAGGCCCGAATAAATCAGCAGGCGCTGATCGAGCAGGCCGAACAGGTACAGGGTTATGGTCCAGGGCACGACCGCGCTGACGTAGAGAAAACTAATTGAGCTGACGAACTGGTTCTTGTCCAGGTTGCGGATCGATATCAGGTAGACGATCAGCATCGGCCCGAAAAAAGACGACAGGCCGCCGATCAGCCCCGAGGCGCCGCCGAAGAATACGCCCGCGGGCTTGACCAGTGGATCCGGCAGGTGCAGGCGGAAGCGCGAACCCTGCAACAGCGCGAATCCGATGACCGCGATACCGACCACCACCAGCAGGGTTTGCTCGTCGATAACCGAC
>JAASSH010000068.1 GCA_021767985.1 Gammaproteobacteria bacterium
CACCCTCGCCGGGCTCATTCTCTATGCGCTTTCCGACTGGATTCTGAAACAGGTCGAAAAAATGCGCGGTCAGGCCTTCGAACATCGCACGTTGATATTTTTCGTCATCATCCTGGTACTGGCGCTGACCTCGTTCAAGGGGATCGAGCTGCTGACGGCGTCCTGACAAGCCCCGGACGGACCAAATTACGCCTGTCGGGCCGGCTGAAGGCCGAACAATGTCACAAAACCGGGATAAATATCGCTCCCAGTCGACCGTTAATCCGATCGCCGGGCTTTCTACCTTGAAACCGGCCCCACCCGGTTTATACTCAGATAGATTCAGGTTAAAAGAGATTATCGTTTTGGCAGAGTTGCAGTTATTAGTAGACGACGTGGTCATGAAGAGTTTTCCCCTCAACCAGGCCACCATCATGATCGGCCGCTCCCCGGACAGCGACATCGTCATCGATGACGATTCGGTAAGTACCGAGCACGCGCGCATCGACCTGATACCGAATCAGATCATGGACGGGTTGATCGATATTTTCATCGAGGACCTGGGCAGCACCAACGGTACTTTCGTCAATAACGCGCCAGTCAAGCGTCAGCAACTGCAGAATTTCGACTATATCCGTATCGCCTTCACCGACTTCAAGCTGGTCGCCGACAAGAAGGCGAAACTGGCCAAGACCACCGTTATCCTGCCGACCGGCACTGTCGACGGCCGCTAGCCCGTCGCCCTGACGGGCCCGCAACACCCCGCTCTTCGACCGATTTCGACCATCGGCAATCGCCGCTTGGCTTTTGCGCCGATCGTGTTAGTTTACTAGGCTGCCTGACAACCGAAGCTTTTCCATGCCCGAATCCCAAGCCGCTTCCGTAAGCCGCTCGCAAGCGACGATCGCGTTCGCGCTCGGCACGCTGTTTTTCGGCTACGCTTTCGTGCAGCGGGTTTCACCGAGCGTCATGACCGACGAGCTGATGCGCGAATTCGCCGTCGGCGGTGCCGCGCTCGGTTCGCTGTCGGCGTTTTACTTTTACGCCTACGCGTCGATCCAGTTGCCGGTGGGCATGCTCACCGACCGTTTCGGCCCGCGCAAGCTGATGAGCTTCACCGCGGCCCTGTGCGCGCTGGCCTCGATCGGCTTCGCGCTCAGCGATTCAGTGCTCACGGCCTCGATCGGACGCGCCCTGATCGGCGGTACCGTCGCCTTCGCCTTCGTCGGCACGCTGGCGATCGCCGGATACTGGTTCAGGCCGGCCCAGTACGCGATGCTCGCGGGCCTGTTGCAAACGGTCGGCATGAGCGGCGGCATTTTCGGCCAGGCGCCGTTACGCCAGTTGGTCGAAGCCATCGGCTGGCGCAGCTCGATCAATGTGCTGGCGGTGGTCGCCCTGGTGCTTGCGCTGCTGCTGTTCGTGCTGGTGCCGAAGCGCTCGAGCGAACAGAGACGTCACGGGCCACAACCCGAAATCATGAAAGGCCTGCGCGCGGTCACCGCCAATCCGCAAACCTGGCTATGCTCCGTCATCGGCTTCGGCATGGCCTCGACCATGCTCGCGCTCGGCGGACTGTGGGGAGTGCCCTGGCTGAGCAGCGTACACGGCTATCCCAAGACCGAGAGCGCCGCCATCACGTCGATGATCTTCGTCGGCTGGGCCATCTTTTCACCGCTCAGCGGCTGGTTGTCGGATCGCATCGGCCGGCGCAACATCATCCAGCTATGTGGCGCGGTCATTGTGCTGATGTCGCTGTCCTCGCTGCTTTACGCGACCCCGGGGAACACCGCCCTGCTGATGGCGGTGATGTTCGTCGTCGGCGCCGGCGGCAGCGCGATGACGGTGTGTTTCGGATCGGTCAAGGAACTCAACGATCTGAACTACAGCAGCACTTCGCTCGGATTCATGAACATGTGCATCGTCGGCTCGGGCGCGGTGATGCAGCCGCTGATCGGCTGGTTGCTGGACCTGGGCTGGAACGGCGAACTGCTGGACGGCGCACGCATCTATTCGGCCCAGGCCTACACCAACGCCTTCGTCAGCCTGATAGTGCTGAACCTGGCGGCCCTGGTCGCCGGCCTGTTCCTGCGCGAGACCCACTGCAAGCAGCTGGGCTGATGAATTCGACATCTTTGCGGATCGATGAGTCGAGTCAGGCTGGAAGGGTCATCAATGGTATACCAATGACTCGAAGATAAAATCTGCGTAATAGCGAGGGGCGGGGTGATTCGCTACATCCGCCCGCCACGAAGCACGAATCCCTGATCCGGTTCGAAGCTCACCAGCAATATTTGCGCGGGATCGATTTTGACCCGGCGCTCGAGCTGGTGATTGAAACCCTCGATTCGGACGCTATCGTTCATCTTGAGTCTCAGCAGGTGCTCTCCGGCGGGTATCTTGACCTTGTGGAATACGTCAACGCCGCCGTCGCCGAACAGGCCAGGCGGGGGCAACACGGCGCTATAGAAAGGCTTGTCGTCGAGCGTGGCTTCGATGGCGACCGGCGAACGTTCGCGCGGGCAATCGTCGAGCTTGCGCATGTTCGGCGGTAGTTCGTTGAGTTCTTCCTGCGTCAGCCGGCGGCAGGGTTCGCGCAACTGGCCCGCGTGTGAAAAGGCGATCGTGATCATCGCCTCGTCCTCGGCGATGATACGAATCGACGGCGAGGTGGCGAAGTACCAGACGATCGCCATGAACACGGTGTAGTTTATCGCCTGCAACAGCAGGCGCAGCGGTTTGTTGCCGAGCTTGCTCATGCCGTCACCCCGCCTCGGCCGAGGCCGCAGCCTCGTTGACCGCCTGCAGGTGCTGGCGGAACTCGGCCAGGTCGGTTTCGACGTCTCGCAGGTCGGTTTGCGCCGCACCGTGGATACGGATGCGCTCGCGCTCGGCGCGGGCACGCAGCTTGGGCTTGCGCTCGCCGGCGAAGCGTTCGCGAATCCAGCGATTGCCGAAACGGTAGTAACAGTCATTGTCGCGGCAGCCGGTTACCATGACGCCGTCAGCGCCCTGCTTCAGCGCGTACTCGACCAGTGTCGGTGGCAGCATGCCGCTGCAAATAAGCTTGAGGCCGCGGGTATCGTCGCGGTCGAGCCGCTCGACATCGAGGCCGTGTTCGCAGCCGAACACCAGGATGCGCACGTCGCCCTGCATCGCGGCGATGGTTTCGCGCGTCAGGTGACGCATTTCGTCCACCGACAGCTGCGGCATATCAATGCCGGTTTTCAATTCCTCCCGCGCGGAGCGGAACGGGTTCGACGCCGGGCAGGAACCGGCGCAGATGCCACAGGCGGCGCACAGGTCGGGATTGACAACGACTTCCTGCTCGTAGCGCGCGCCGTCGGTGCGCGCCTGTACCGAGATTGCGTCGAAGGGGCAATCCTCGAAGCAGATACCGCAGCCGTTACGGTGGTCGAGATCGACCACCGCCTTGCTGCCGTCTTTTTTCGGCGGCAGCCAGGGCAGTATCATCAATAACACCGTCACACCGGTGGTCAGGATCCACACCTGCTGCGCGGGCCAGACTTCGAGTAGCGGGTAAACGTTGAGATAGAACCAATCGATATGCAGTTCGCGCGGCACCGCGTTCAGGTTGGCCGGCGCATGACTGAGCGCAGGCTGGTACAGCGCAAGCGCCAGCAGCGCGAGCAAGGTGCCCATCGCCAGACCACGCGGCGGGTTTATGTTTACGTTCGACAGGCGCTTGACGTGCAGCCACAGCATGAACACCAGCAACAGGGGCTGACCCAGCAGGTGCAGGAATTCGATCAGGATGAAGAAGCGGTCGGTCATGCCACCGGAGACGAAATTGCGCGTCATCGCACCGGAAAAGATCGGCAGTGCATCCATCAACTGCGCCGAGCCGATTGCGATGTACTGCGCCAGCTCGTCCCACACCAGCCAGTAGCCGGTAATGCCCAGGGTCACGATCATCCACAAATTGGGCACACCGGTAACCCAGGAGAACCAGCGGAAGCCGCGGTACCGGTCGGAGGCGAATTCCTTGAACATGTGCAGCAACACGGTGACGACGACCGCGTCCGATGCGTAGCGATGCAGGCTGCGCATGACGCCGGCGACATACCATTGTTCGTGGGTCATGTATTCCACCGACGCGTACGCGCCCTCGACGCTGCCGTGGAACGGAATGAACAGGTAAATGCCGCTGACCAGTATCACCCAGAACAGGAAAAACGACAGCGTGCCGAGGTGGTAAAGCGGATTCCACTCGGGGCCGAAGGAAAGGTTGAACCAGGACTCGAGTGCGAGATAGGCGCGTTTAACCGGATTGACTATCACCTGAGGGCTTTCTCTTTAAGCTGGGTGCAACGGAACTGGAATTCGAACTCTAACGGAAACCGGCCGCGTACGATCTGACTAAAGTCAAATCCGGCGCTAAGAGTGCCAGCCACGCACCACGACGGTACCAGCGATACCGATGATGGTAGCGCCGATCAACATGCCGATGAACAACGAATAATCGAAGTAGTAACCGTCGCGCGCCGGATCGTAAGTAGTGCAAAACAGTTTGATGCGGTTGACCAGGTTTGCCAGCAGTGGCTGCTCGGGGGGTGTGCGTCCCAGCACCAGCTCGATCAACGGGTCCACCAGCATCGGGGTGTCGAACGCCTGTCCGTAGACCTGTCGGTATACCTTGCCCTCCGCGTCGATAATGCTGACTTGAATCAGGTGATCAAAGCCAGCCGAAGACGGGTAATACAAGAATCCGATATCTTGTGACAGGGTTTCGACAGTTTGTCGATCTGTACTCAGCAACTGCCAGTTCTGGTCGTATACGCCCTGCTTGCTGGCAAAGTAACGCATCGCATCCGGCGTATCGACCGCAGTGTCGAAACCGATCAGCGCCACGTTGAAACTGTCGTCACCGAGCGCGTCGCGTGCCTTATCCACCACCGTCGCCAGGTGGCGCGTCGTCATTGGGCACACCTGGTAGCAGCTGGTGAAGACCATGGAAAGCACCAGCGGTTTGCCGCGTAACTGATCCAGCGTTACGGTCTTGCCGTTGACGTCGGTAAAACGGTGCGCGCGCACCGGATTGCCGATGGCGGATTGACTGGTCGCAAGCGCCGTATCGTAATCGAAGGCTTGCTCGGGGGTTTGCGTACTGGCCTGTGCAAACGCCAGCAGCGCCATATGTAGCATTATTCCACATATGAGAAACAGGCGGTGCACAGGAATCAGCGTAATTGTTACCCGAGCAGCAGTACGTCGAGTACCGCGCAGACCAGTAACAGCACCAACTGCAGCAATGATGCGAAGAAACTCTTCATCGCAACCCGAGGGGCCGGGTCCCTGATCATCAGGTAATTGTGGTAAATAAAATAACCGCCGCCGCCCGCGGCACCGGCAAGGTAGATCCAGCTCATGCCGTAAAAGAACGGCAGGATAGAAATACCGACCAGCAGCAGCGTATTCAGCATCACCACTTCTGCACAGCGATGATTACCGATGATCACCGGCAGCATCGGTACGCCGGTCTTGGCGTAGTCCTTGTTTTTGGCGAT
This sequence comes from Gammaproteobacteria bacterium, assembly GCA_021767985.1. GTDB lineage: Bacteria > Pseudomonadota > Gammaproteobacteria. The sequence goes on from JAASSH010000068.1 coordinate 5,508, forward strand.
CGCGAGGCTCCAGAAATGCGACGGAGTCCACAGGAACAGTACCAGAGCCAACAGAATCGGCACCGGACCCAGGGTCGGGTCTACCGCTGCCGCACCGGCAAGCACGGCGAAGCTGCCCGAAGCGCCACCGATGACGATATTGGTCCAGGAACGGCGTTTTAACCAGACGGTGTAGACGATGGCGTAGAAAAACGCGCCGAGGAAAATGTAAAACGCGGTGGGCAGGTTAAGAACCAGGGCCGCCGGGACAACGCCCGCCAGCAGCAACAGGGCGATGATGCCGAGCCACAGCGGACGCTTGCGAAAATAACCGGTGACGAATGGCCGGGTGCAGGTGCGCGCCACCTTGCGGTCGATATCGACTTCGTAGTATTGATTAAACGCACCGGCGGCGCCCGCAGAAATCAACACCGCGAAACAAAGCACCAGCATTTCGAATCCGCCGGGCTGAGGGCCAGGGGTAACCACCATGGCGACCAGGGCGGTCAACATCATGATCACGCCGATGCGCAGCTTGAGCAGATTGACGACCTGGCCGAACAGAAACTTCAGCCCTCTGCCCGCTCCCGCTTCGGCGCGGGACAAATCGTAATTCATCCCGCGCCCAACCGGCATTTTGGCTAACTGAGAGGCCATACCGAGGCCAGGTAGTCCCAGTTGATAAAGTAGTACACGACAAAACAAACCAGCAGCGCCAGCGCCAGCACGAAAGTGCCTGGAGCCTCCATCCCGCCGGAGCCATGTTGTTCGACCGCGAGCTTCGGCGCCATCGGCAGGCGCTCGGGCTGTTCGACGTTATAAGCCGACGGTGCCAGCGGAACGCCAAAGCCCTGGAACAGTCCGGCGGACTCGTCGAGCTTCTTGCCGAACAGCAGCGAGCCCACGGTAACGATCAGGTACATCGCACCGCCCAGCACGGCGAGCACGCCACCGATGCCGGCGACGCCCATCATGGTGTAAGCCGTACCGGAATATTCGAAAGCAAGCGCCGCGCCGGTGAAGTCCATGTCCCAGTGCCGCCGTGATACGCCGAGCGTGCCCGCGCCGAGCATGAACAGGATCATAAGTGTCATACCGGCCGAGAACACGTAAGGCTGCCATCTGGCCATCCACGGCAGGAACAGCGCACGTCGGAACAGCACCGGAATCAGCAGGTAGGTCAACGCCATGAACGCGAGCGTGGTTCCGACCGCGACCGTGGCGTGGAAGTGCGCCGGTACGTAAATGGTGTTGTGAATAATCAGGTTGATCTGCTCGGTACCCATGACCACGCCGGTGATACCGCCGATGAAGCCGAATATGACTAGCGAGAGGAAGAAACCCGAGAACACCGGATTACTCCAGGGCGCCTTGCGCAACCATTCGAACATGCCCTTGGTGTAACCCTTGGCACGCTGGGCGACTTCGACCGAACCGGGCACCGTGAGACCGTGAATCATGCTCGCCAGCACCGCCAGGTACATCGCGTAACTGGTATTGAACACCTTCCACTCCGAGCTCAGGCCCGGGTCGGCCAGCAGGTGATGCGCGCAGGCCAGTTGCAGGAACAGGATGTAGAGGAGAAAAGCGCTGCGGCTGACTTTTTCCGACATCGGGCGGGCACCGAACAGTACGCCAGCGATCAGGTACCAGACCGACACGTGCGCAGCGACATTGATTTGCTGCGACGAGTGTCCGAGACCCCACCAGATCAGGCGATACATGGCTGCGTCGATATGACCGATATAACCGATAGACCAAAGGAAGGTCGGTACCAGGATGATCGCGCCTGAGGCGATGGTGAAGATCGCGATAATACAAGCGGTCAGCGCGCCGAAGGTAACCAGCGGGATCGAACCTTCGTAGGTTCGATCGTCGCGTGCGATAACCAGGGTGCCGAGGAACACGAAGCAGCCGATCAGCGCACCCACGGCGAACAGGATCAGTCCGAGGTAAAAATGCGGGGCTGCCTGCATCGGCGCGTAAGACGTCATCATGACACTGGAGTTACCCTGCAGCACCGCGATGTTATTCATCAACATACCGATGATCATCAGCGCAAAGCCCAGCCAGGCCCAGCGCGGCGCGGCCAGGCGTGTGCGCAGCAGGGTCGACGAAGCGAAGTAAAGAATCGCCATCTCGAAGAAGATGATCCAGAAAATCAGCGCGTTGATGCCGTGACCGGTCAATACCTGGTAAAACAGGTCGGCCGGTAACAGGTGCACTTCCTGCCAGCGTGTAAGAATGACACCGAGTCCCAGGATACCCGCGATCAACAGTGAAACGGCACCGGCAACCGCGTTCGCCTTCATCAGGCTTTCGGCTGACCTGTCAAAATAGAAACCCGAATCCGGGCAAACTCTGAACTGTGCCATTTTAGTTCTCCTTCACGTAGATTTTGCCGAGCATCAGGTGGTGCCCGATGCCGCAGTATTCGTTGCACACCACCGTGAATTCTCCCGCCTGATCCGGTGTCACCGTAACCACCATTTCATAGCCCGGGATAATTTGCAGATTGATGTTGACCGGCTGCAGGGAAAAACCGTGATTCCAGTCCATCGACGAAAGATGCAGACGGTAGGACTGATCTTTCTCCAGCTCGAGGATCGGATACCACTGCCACAAACGACCCAGCATGTAGACATCGCTGCCAGCGGGTGGTTTGACGATCGGAATGCCCGCCTCGTCTCCAACCTTGTACTGGGCGACCATTTCGTCGACACGCGCCTGAAACCGCGGTGCAGTGGTCTGGTATGCCTCGTTGGAAAGATTCTGTTTTCCGTAAATATGCCAGTAGGGCATCATGAAAAACATGATCAGGCACCA
>JAASSH010000372.1 GCA_021767985.1 Gammaproteobacteria bacterium
GCCTGGGCCGAGGGCATGTACCGGGACATGTTCTATATCTAAGCGGCCCCGAGCGCGGCCGACCGGCGCCACTGGTTGCGGTCATCAATCCACGACAATAAGGCCTCGATGGACGTCGCACAGGCGTTCGCCACCCTGCTCGGTCACGACAAAGGGCTCCGATACCGCGGCGCCGAAGTTTTCCAGCCAGACACCCGACTGAAAATGAAAACACATACCCGCCTGCAGCTCGGTTTTGTCACCGGGACGCAAACTGGCGGTGCGCTCCCCCCAGTCGGGCGGAAAATTAAGCCCGATGGAATAACCGACCCGGCTCTCTTTTTGGTAACCGTTCTTGTTCAGTATTTGCTGCCACACCGCCTCCACCGCTTCACAACTCACGCCGGGGCGGGCCGTTTCCAGCGCCGCGTCGACACCCTCTACGATAACCCCGGCGAGGCGCTCGATCTCCGCGGGCGGTTTACCGAGGTGCATGGTGCGGGTTAACGGCGCGTGATAGTGGCGCCGCGCCGCGCCGATTTCCATCACCACCAGTTCGTTGTTCGGCAGGGGCTCGTCGCTCCAGGTCAGATGCGGCGTGCTGGTGCCCTCTCCCACCTGTATCAGCGGGCACAGGCTGGTGTAGTCACCGAACTTGCCTTCCAGCCCCAGCACCTGGCCCTGGTAAACCGCGGCGATGATCTCGTTTTGCGGAATTCCGGGCTCAAGCATGTCGATTACCCGGTTCATCGTACGGCTGCAGATCTGGCCCGCCTCACGCATGTAGTCGACCTCCGCATCGGACTTGATCAACCTGACCCAGTTCACCAGCTCGCGGTTATCGGCGATACGTGCCGCCGGCAAGCCGTCCACCAGGTGTCGATGCGCCCGCGCGGTGTAGTAATGCGCATCGAGTTCGACCCCGATGGCGGCGTCTGCCCAGCCGCGATCGCTGATCAATTCACAAAGCTCGTCGTAGGGATGCAGGATGGGGTGATGCACCAGTGGCTCCGAATACGACAGTATGTTCTCTGCCGGAAGATCGGTGGTGATCCGCGCCGATTTTGCATCCTGCGCGCGCCCGAACCATATCGGTGACGGTTCGTCGATATGCACCAGCAGGCACTGCGGCGTGTAGAAAGACCAGCCGTCGAATCCGCTCAGGTAGCACATATTCGCCGGATCCTGGCAGATGATCAGGTCGAAGCCAGTCTCCTGCATGCGCGCCTTGACCCGCGCGACGCGATTGCCGAATTCCGCTGTATCGAAGGATTTTTGGTAAGTCACGTTATCCACTCCCCGTTTGGTAAGGCCTATCATAGATGAATCCAGCCGCGGGCGTCATCCCGACAGGGAATTTGATCAGGGCTATTGCGGCGACATTCGGCAGGACCAGCGTCATTGCCCGGATGTCGCGAGGCAGTCTCGCGCCAAATGCCGCGCAACCGACACCGGGTTCGGCAAACTGTAAAAATCAGATATGTATTATCGGTAAAAACGTTTATTCTGTCGGCTACAGGGCGCCACTTAACGCGCCAGAACCCCAATCTCTCTATCGAGCACTGTCTCCGGGAGCAAACACATGTCATCGGTAAACCAGGATTTGAATCTGGCGATATTCTGCGATTTCGAAAACGTGGCGCTGGGTGTGCGCGACGCCCGGATAAAAAAATTCAATATCAACCTGGTGCTCGAGCGCCTGCTGGTAAAAGGCACCGTGGTCGTCAAGAAAGCTTATTGCGACTGGGATCGCTACCAGGATTTCAAGGCGGTCATGCATGACGCCGCGTTCGAACTCATCGAGATTCCGCATACCCGCCAGTCGGGTAAAAACTCAGCCGATATCCGCATGGTGGTCGATGCGCTCGATCTCTGCTACACCAAGGAACACATCGACACCTTCGTCATCGTCAGCGGTGATTCCGATTTTTCCCCGCTGGTCAGCAAACTGCGAGAAAACAATAAGACGGTGATTGGCGTCGGCGTAAAAAGCTCGACTTCCGACCTGCTGATGAATAACTGTGACGAGTTTATTTTCTACGACGACCTCGCGCGCGAAGACGAATCCAGCAAGCAGCGCAAACGCAAGCCGGCAGCGAAGAAAAAGGCTGTCAGCAAGGCGGCCAAACCTGCCGAGCAGGGCAAAACCGAGGAAGACAAAATCGACGAAGCCGTTGGCTTCGTTATGGAAACCGCCGAGGCCCTGTACACCGAGCGCGGCGATAGTGAAAAGCTTTGGGGATCGATGATCAAGCAGGCGTTGAAACGACGGCGGCCAGGCTTCAACGAAAGCTATTATGGCGTGCGCTCTTTCAGCGAACTGCTGCAGGAAGCCGAGCGCCGCGGCCTGCTGGAACTGTCGCTGGACGAGCGTTCCGGCGGCTACGTGATCGAAAAGATCGAAAACGGTTAAGGGCCTCGGCCAGCCGCCGCGATTTTGCCCGTTGCGAGATCCCTCGGGTTTCAGCGTAGATGATCTCTTACCTGCTGCTGTTCGGTTCAGCATTTCTCGCCGCAACCATACTGCCCTTTTCCTCGGAGCTACTGCTGTTCGCAATGCTGCGCGACGGCGGCGATCCGCTATTGCTGGTCATCATCGCAACCCTGGGTAATACGCTGGGCGCGGTGGTTAACTGGCTGCTCGGACTTTATCTGCTGCGGTTTCAGGACCGCCGCTGGTTTTACTTCAGTCGCGATCAGATAGCGCGCGCGCAACGCTGGTATCGGCGTTACGGTTTCTGGTCGCTATTGTTTGCCTGGATGCCGCTGGGCGGCGACGCGTTAACGCTGATCGCCGGCATCATGAAACTGCGCCTGTGGCTGTTCCTGCTCCTGGTGGGCAGCGGCAAGGGATTGCGCTATGTCCTGGTGATTTACTTCGCCAACTGGCTGCCAGCGTGACAGTCGCGAGTAAAACCGGTAGCGGGAGAGTGGCCGGGTGCTTCTAGGTTCTTATCATCCACTGCAACGGCGAGCGATGCCACAGGAATTCGACCATTTTCGAACAAAACCTTTCATAGCCGATCAGTACCGGGTGGAGCCTGTTCGGCCACCGATCTATGTCGCTAACGAACACCCCGGTCTGTTCCAGCGGCTCAAAATGTTCGAGCACTTCGAGTCCTCCGATAGACGCCAGGTAGTCGGCGGGGACAACGGGCATTTGACGGTAGGCGTCGACGATGTAATCGAGGTACTCGCGGGTTGGCTTCAGTCCCGCTACCGCGCGCGTGGCGCGGTAGAAAAAAAAGCTGAAACCGTCGGCCTGCCGCGTCACTTTTTCATGCACCCTGAAAAAAGGCACACCCTCGAAATAATCCGTGCGTAACGCGTCACGCTCGAGAATCAGGTACATTCTGCCGTATACCACTTCGTCGCTGGCGGCATTGGCCGAGGCGTAACCATGATCCTTGTAAAACCCGGGCTGGGTAAACTGCAGGCTGGCGTCCTCGAGCACGTAATCGAAGGATTCGAACACCTTGATACGGCGCTGCTCCAGCACATCCCGGCAGAGATTTGCGCCAAAGGCAAAGTAATAAACCTTGCTTTCGAAC
>JAASSH010000373.1 GCA_021767985.1 Gammaproteobacteria bacterium
ACCAGATGGGTGTGCCGACCGACATGTTCACGCCGCTGTTCGTTATCGCCCGCACCTCGGGCTGGGGTGCCCACGTGGTCGAACAGCGCCAGGATGGAAAAATTATCCGGCCCTCGGCAAACTACATCGGGCCCGACGACCTCGAGTATGTGCCGATTGACGCACGGGGTTAGTTAGCACCCGGGGATTCGATGTACGCGACCGAACGGGTGGCGCGTCGGGGCTGCAGCGACCTTCAGGATTCGTCGCTGGTGCTCGTCGCGCTGCGTTCCGCGATAAACCGTACGATCAGCGAAATAAACCGGTCGGGTTCGAAGGGTTTGGATACGTGATAATCCATCCCGGCCTCGAGACTTTTATTGCTGTCGCCCTCGAGCGCGTGCGCGGTCATTGCAACAATCGGAATTGATTCGTAAGACCCGCCCATGGCTCGAATTTTTTGCGTTGCCTCGTAACCATCCATGATCGGCATTTGTATATCCATCAGGACGAGATCGTATTGCTGCCGCTGAAGTTGCTCCAGGGCGTCGGCACCGTTAACCGCGACATCGACGTCGGCCCCGGTTTCCTCGAGCATTTCCAGTACGATCATCTTGTTGATATCGTTGTCCTCCGCCAGCAGGATACGGCGTCCTGCGAGCAGACCCGAAGCCTGGCCGGACCTGGATCCTGCGGCGACCTCATACTCGGAATCGAAGGCGAGCTTGTAGACGATATCCATAACCGTGGTGTAAAGCCTTGAATGGGAAATCGGCTTGTAAAGCCGCACATCGGCGCTGCCATTCTCGCTTTGGCGATTTTGCGGAACCAGGTGCACGAAGCGCGTGTCGCGCCAGTCGCTGCTGTTGCTCAGGCGGTCGATCAGGTCGTTGACGGCCTGCTCTGAATCGGTCTGGTCGATAATCAGCAGGCTGCAGGGAGCAAGTTCGGAGACATCGAATGTCTCTTCCACGTCGAAATCCATTTCCTGAATATCGTTGATTTTCCAGTGCTCGAGCATGTTGCGAATCGTGCTGCGCTGTTGCGCCACCGGGCTCAGAATACCGACGCTTAACTGCCGCAAGGCCTGCGGTGGATTCCAGTCGTAAGCGGCGCTGTGTTCATCATCGATATCCAGCTTGAAAAAAAACCGGGCGCCTTCTCCCGGCCTGCTGTCCAGTTGTAGCTCACTGCCCATGGCCTTGATCAAGCGTCGAGTGCTTTTCAAACCAAGTCCCGCGCCGCCCGGTTGCTGCCCCGGGTTATCGCTGCCCTGCGACTCCAGGCCAAGCAAAGCCGCCTGCCGTTCCTCGCTGATACCAACACCGGTGTCTTTGACCCCTATTTCTACGCTGCCGCTGTTACTGCTCACGTTAATCACGATAACGCCGTGCTTGGTATACTTGATCGCATTGCTTAACAGGTTGTTCAGCACCTGTCGTAATCTCAGTGGATCGGCCTTGACTCGTTGCGGAATATTGGGATCGATGTCGCACACCAGCTCCAGTCCTTTACCCAGCGCCTCGGGTGCGAGAATACTGGTTACATCCTCGACCACTTCGGCCAGGTCGAGACTTTTCGATTCGACAAAGATGGAACTAGTATCCATGCGCGACGAGGCCAGCAGATCGTTGAGGATTGTCAGCAGCATATTGGCGGAATTGGTCGCGGTATCGACATAGCGTTCCTGGTTGCGGTCCAGCGAGGTACGCTTCAACAGGTGCATAACACCCAGAATCCCGCTCAACGGGGTACGAATCTCGTGACTGATACTGGCCGTGAACTCGTCCCGGGCAAGGTCGGTTCGTTGCACCGCCTGCTCGGATTGAGTCACGATTTCCTTTTGTCGCAACAGGAAATAGAGCGCAATCGAAAGCAGCGTGGCGATTACCAGGCTGATCGCCAATCGCTGGGCACCGGTCAGAACCGTGGGATTTGCATTAGCCCATAATGCGCCGAGACCAAGAATAACCAGAAAGCAGATAGCACAGATTATTAGTCTTTTACTGGGCGGCATCGCTATAGAGAAACCCGACTAGTCGAATAAGTCAAGAATATTCATGAGATCTTTCTTGCCTGACCCTATTTCTCCGATCTCGAGACCGGCCAGCTCGTGCGGAAACACCAGCCAGTCTTCGCTTTCATGCAGGAAATAGTCCGGTTCGAATTTGACACTATTTTTCGAAGGCTTGTACCACGGGCAGGCGACGCGGATTTCGGACGGCGCGTTGAGCCGCGATTGCTTTCTGATCGCCTTGATCAGCGCATCGACGCTGCGGCCGGAATCGAACACATCATCGACGATCAACAGCCGGTCCTCCGCATTGGCGTTTTCGATCAGGTAGTGCAGCCCGTGCACCCTGATTTTCTTGGCCTGCTTGTTGATTCCGTAATAGGAGGAGGTACGCACCGAAATATGATCGGTCTGGACATCCTTGAACTCGAAATATTCCTGTACCGCGATACCCACCGGCGTGCCGCCGCGCCAGATTCCAACGATAAATTCCGGATGAAACCCATCTTCAAAAATCTTATGCGCCAGCCGGAACGAATCCTCCAGTAACTCCTGCGCCGTAATATAAATCTTGTTCACGATAGCCCTCGCCCCAAAATCCAGACTGCAATTCTGTCATATACACCCAACCTCGACTAGTTAGCAGAGCTCGAATATCCAAGCTGAAGGTAATCCCAACGACCGTGGTTCAGTTATGGGAGCGCCAGCAAGGGTTGTTCGGCCGCGGGGATATGGCAATCGACACAGTTGTCGTCGGGGGAGTCGCGGTCGACACAGATGAATCGCATTGCGGCGTAAGGCGTCAGCAATACATGATGCCAGGTGCCCGCGTGATAGTTGATACCTTGCCGGCCATTGGTGACGAAGGCACGCAGGTCTTCGACTTTCGGGGTTGCGCCGGCTTTGCAGACGACGACGATGAACGGCGAATCGTCTAGCGGGATGAAGGCCTGGCTGCCGTAGGGATGGTATTCCAGGTGATCGACCTTGCGCGGCAGCTCGAACTTTTTACTGGCGACGAGACTAACGACAGCGTGCGCGTCTGTGCCGCCCAGTTCGACACTGGCGAGCGCGTGGTAACGATCGGCCATGCCGTTGTTGATCGGATAGGATTCGTTGCCCTCGAATTCGATGACGTCGCCGAAAGGCGCAAACGACGCACGCGCCAGGGGTTCTACCTCGAGTTTCCTAGCCATCGATCTTGCCAAGCAAGCGAACGCGGCTGAGTCCGCCGTCGGGGAATATGTTGACGCGCACATGGCTGACCGGACCGAGTGGCTGCACCTGGTCCCTGAAACCGTGCTCGCTGTCCATCTTCAGCTTTTGCGGCGGTAGCAGTTCCTGCCAGAACTGGCTTTGCGTAATGATCGAGTCGACCGTACCGGCGCTAACCCGCGCCGCCTGCAGAGAACAGCGGTCCGGGTAGTTACCTTTGAAGTGGGCGGTATCGATCAGCACCTCGCCGATTTCGCCGACTTGCCCCAGTTCGAGGATGCACCAGTCGTTGCCGGGCTCACGCCGGCGTCGGGT
>JAASSH010000374.1 GCA_021767985.1 Gammaproteobacteria bacterium
CGGCCTGTTGCGCCAGCAGGTCGTTCATTTCGTCGTCAGACATCGGTTCGGCAAATTTCATGTTGACCGCGTTGAACTGGTCGAGCAGCGCCTTGGTTTCGGCGACGCCCAGCTCGACATTGCCGCGCACGTCCAGGCTGTTGTCGAGTTCGGGTTCCTGCGCCAGGTAACCGATCTTGATGCCGGTTTGCGGACGCGCTTCACCAACGTACTCGGTATCGACGCCGGCCATGATGCGCAACAACGTCGACTTGCCCGCACCGTTGTAACCCAGCACGCCGATCTTGGCGCCCGGAAAAAAATTGAGCGAAATATTCTTCAGAATTTCGGTTTGCGGGGGCACGATCTTGCCCACCCCGTTCATGGTATAGATGTATTGCGCCATGCGGACTGTCCCAGTTCAGAATCCGCGTATTCTAACAGCGCTCAGAAAATTAAAAACAACTTCATTCGATGCAGAATCATCGTATCTGAGGATATTTTCACATTCTGTTTCTTAACCGCTGCGTGATGCAGTATTATTCGGAGCTATGGCCGCGTCATAGGCTATGATTTAGAGTGATGGCGAAACCGTTATCGAACCATGAATCAGCCCAAAGGTGAGCAACCATGAGCATGAAAAAAATGCAGCAACAGAGTTATCTCTCGGGTGGTAACGCTGCATTCATAGAAGAACTCTACTCGCGTTATCTGAAAAACGAGAATGACGTCGACGAACATTGGCGCGACTGGTTCGCCGAGCTGAAAAATGGTGAGCTGATCCCCGATCAGGATCATCTCGAGATCCGCGAACAGATGCGATACGCGGTGCGCCACAAGCAGGCGGGCAACGGCATCTCCGGCAGCGAACTGAACGAACATGACGCCAAGCAGGTCCGGGTGCTGCAGTTAATCAATGCCTATCGCGTCAAGGGTCACGAACGCGCGCGTCTCGATCCGCTCGAAATGAACCCGCGGCCGGAAGTCAAGGAGATGACCCTGACCGGAAACAACCTGAGTGAAGCCGATCTCGATACGGTATTCAACACCGGCTCGCTGTTCGGCGTCGAGTCCGCACCGCTGCGGGAAATAATCGAACGCGTCGAAAAAACTTACTGCGGCACCATCGGTTCGGAGTACATGCATATCGAGGATCGGGCGCAGAAGCGCTGGATCCAGGTGCAGATCGAAACCTCGCTGGCGACGCCGAGTTTTCGCGAAGGTCGCCGCAACCGCATCATGGACCGGATTATCGCCGCCGAAAATCTCGAAAAGTACCTGCATACGCGCTACATCGGGCAGAAACGTTTTTCCCTGGAAGGCGGCGAGTCGTTGATCCCGATCCTGGACCGCGTGGTGCAGCAGGCGGGCGTCACCAGTACCCACGAAGTCGTGATCGGCATGGCACACCGCGGACGCCTCAACGTGCTGACCAATATTTTCGGCAAAATGCCGAGCGACCTGTTCGATGAATTCGAAGGCAATGTCGAACTGGACGAACGTTACAACTACGACGTCAAGTATCACCAGGGCTTTTCATCGGACATCTACACCGACTCCGGCCCGATGCACCTGGCGCTGGCGTTCAACCCGTCGCACCTGGAAATCGTCGATCCGGTGGTCGAGGGGTCGGTACGCGCGCGTCAGCGGCGTTTCACCGATCGCAACACCAACGACGTGTTACCGGTGCTGATCCACGGCGATTCCGCCTTTGCCGGGCAGGGCGTCGTCATGGAAACCTTCAACATGTGCCAGACCCGTGGTTACAAGACCGGCGGTACGATCCATATCATCGTCAACAACCAGATCGGGTTTACCACCAGCAATCCGCGCGATATGCGTTCCTCGCTTTACTGCACCGAGGTTGCACGCATGGTGCAGGCACCGATCTTCCACGTTAATGGCGACGATCCCGAGGCCTGCGTGTTCATCGCCGAGATTGCGGTCAAGTACCGCGAAACATTCCAGCGCGACGTCGTTATCGACATGGTCTGTTATCGTCGTTACGGACACAACGAGGCCGATGAGCCAGCCGTTACCCAGCCGCTGATGTACCAGAAAGTTCGCAACCATCCGCGCCTCGCCGAGCTGCACGCGCAGCGCCTCATCGACGAGGGCTTCACCACGCGTGAAAAGATCGATGAAATGGTCGCCGATTACCGGCGTGCGCTGGAAGAAGGGGGCGCGGTAGCGTTGAACGTGATTTCCGGCCTGGAACCGGTTGCAGCGCGCGACTGGGCCGGCCTGCACGAAGGTGATGTCAACATCACGCCCGGCACCAGGGTTACCAAGAAGAAAATCCAGGACCTGGGCAAGCGTATGCTAACCCTGCCCGAAGATTTCAAATTGCATTCGCGGGTTGCCAAAATCATGGAGAATCGCGCCAAAATGCTGGCTGGCAAGCTGCCGGGCGACTGGGGTTTCGCCGAGAACCTGGCCTACGCCACGCTGCTCGACGACGGCTACAGCGTCCGGCTTTCGGGCCAGGATAGCGAGCGCGGCACATTTTTCCATCGTCACGCCGCGCTGCACGATCAGAACAGCGGTGAGATTTACAAGCCACTTAAGTTCCTGTTCGAAGGCCAGCCGCGCTTCGAGGTCATCAATTCCTTCCTGTCCGAGGAGGCGGTGCTGGGTTTCGAGTATGGCTATTCATCCACCGACCCCAGGACGCTGGTCATCTGGGAAGCGCAGTTCGGTGATTTTGCTAATGGCGCCCAGGTGGTTATCGACCAGTTCATCAGCTCCGGTGAAATGAAATGGGGTCGCCTCAGCGGTTTGGTCATGCTGCTGCCGCACGGTTACGAAGGGCAGGGGCCCGAACACTCGTCGGCGCGTATAGAACGCTACCTCGAGCTCTGTGCGCAGCACAATATGCGCGTGGTGCAGCCAACCCTGCCGGCGCAGATGTTCCACCTGCTGCGCAGCCAGATGCTGTGCGGTTTCAGGAAACCGCTGGTGGTGATGACCCCGAAGAGCCTGTTGCGTCACGAACGTGCGGTGTCGTCGCTGGATGATTACAGCAAGGGCGAATTCCAGAAAGTGATCCCGGAGATCGACAAGGTCAATAAAAAGAAGGTAACACGGCTGATTTTGTGCAGCGGCAAGATTTACTACAAGCTCTACGAATCACGCGAACAGCATTACGATAAAAGTACCGCCATTGTCCGGATCGAACAGCTGTACCCGTTTCCCAGGGTGGATCTGAAAGCGATCCAGGAAAGCTACCCGGCGTTGAAAAACGTGGTCTGGTGCCAGGACGAACCGCGTAACCAGGGCATGTTCCGCGAATTCAAGAGCCGTCTGAATGAAATCTTTGCACCAATACAGGTACAATACGCGGGTCGAATTTCGGCGGCATCGCCCGCGGTGGGCTACATGGCCCTGCATCAGCAGCAGGAAGCGCAGCTGGTCAGGGATGCCTTCGAAGCGGAATACTCGGATAAACTGGAATAATCCAATAAAAACCAATAATCCTGGAGCAGAATATGCAGGTAGAAATCAAGGTTCCCTTCTTACCCGAGTCGGTTAGCGAGGGGAC
>JAASSH010000375.1 GCA_021767985.1 Gammaproteobacteria bacterium
CAGCCAGGTCCAGACGAACAGCGGCATTTTCATCAGCGTCATGCCAGGCGCGCGCATGTTGAGAATGGTCGCGATGATGTTGATCGAACCCATGACCGACGAAATACCCATCAGGTGCACCGCGAAGATAAAAAAGTCGGTCGTGTCCGGGGCAAAGGTTGTCGACAACGGCGCGTAGAAAGTCCAGCCGAATGCCGGAGCACCACCTTCCATGAACGTGGTAGAAGCCAGCATCGCGAACGCGAAAGGCAGGATCCAGAAACTCCAGTTATTCATGCGCGGCAACGCCATATCGGGCGCGCCGATCATCATCGGCACCAGCCAGTTCGCCAGGCCAACGAATGCCGGCATGATCGCACCGAACACCATTACCAGGCCGTGCATCGTGGTCATCTGGTTGAAGAAATGGGGTTCTACGAATTGCAGCCCTGGCTGGAACAGCTCGAGGCGAATAATCATTGCCATCGCACCGCCGTACAACAGCATGATGAAAGACAACCAGAGGTACAGGGTACCGATGTCCTTGTGGTTGGTGGTCGTAACCCAGCGCATCAGGCCCTTGTCCGGACCGTGATGATCGTGCTCGTCGTGAGCAGTGTCGTGTGTAATTTCAGTAGACATCTAAAACCCCTTATCTTGCATTCTTGATCGCGGCAGGCTGGACCGTGTCGCCCACGTTATTGCCCAAGGCATTGCGCTCGTAGGTAATGACCGCGGCAATATCAACATCGTTTAGTTGCCCCTTGTAGGCTGCCATCGCGGTACCTGCCTTGCCGTTGACGACGATATCGATATGCGCCGCCTGGTCCGGGTTGGTAACGATGGCACTGCCGGTCATTGCCGGAAACGCTCCCGGAATTCCCGCTCCAGTAACACCGTGGCACGCTGAGCAGTTGGTCTTGTAGACCTCTTCGCCTCGCGCAACGAGATCCTGCATGGACCACTCCTGCTCGGCCGCCGAAGCTGCGGCTGCTGCCTCTTCTTTCTTGCTCACCAGCCATTGTTCGTATTCAGCTTCGCTAACCGCTTCCACCACGATCGGCATGAACCCATGGTCCTTGCCGCACAGCTCTGCGCACTGCCCGCGGTAAGTGCCGGGTTCTTCGATCAGCGCCCAGGAATCGTTGATAAAACCTGGAATCGAATCCTGCTTGACCGCGAGCTCGGGTACCCACCAGGCGTGGATCACGTCATCCGAGTGGAACAGAAACCGCACCTTCTTGTTGACCGGCAGCACCAGCGGCTCGTCGACTTCGAGCAGGTAGTTTTCATTACCGGTCGGATCTTTCATGACATCGCGGCTCGACTGCGCGAGGTTGCTCACAAAGCTGATATCCTCGTCGACGTAGGTATATTTCCACTTCCACTGGATCCCGGTTACCTGCACGGTAATCTCGGCGTCGGTTTTGGAGTCCTCGAGTTCGATCAGGGTACCGGTCGCGGGAATCGCGATTCCGATCAGGATCAGCAGCGGCACGATGGTCCAGACGATTTCAACGGTGGTGCTTTCGTGAAAGTTGGCCGGCTGTGCGCCCTTCGACTTGCGATGATGAATAATCGACCAGGCCATGGCGCTGAAAACAACCACGCCGATGCCTACGCAGATCCAGAAAACCAGCATGTGCAGGCCGTAAAGTTGACGACCGATCGGGGTCACGCTCTCGGTCATGTTCAATGCGTACTCGGCATGTGCGGCAGGCATCATAAACAATGACGCCAGACCCGTCAGGAACACCGAACCAGGTTTGGTCAACTTCGTGAATCTCATTCTTAACTCCCTAGATCACAGGCCCGCTGCTTAGCCCAAAGCGCGGAGGATATGCCGGTATTTATAACAAAAACGCCGCCGGTATTTTTGGTTCTGACGGCACTTGAAATCAAACGCGGATTATACAGTCTTTCAATTGAAACGCTAGCCGATCCTTTTCAGAATTATCAAGAAAATCGCCGACCTCCACGTAGTTCCCGTGCGACCCGATGGCGAGCTTTCGAGGTCGGCCTGGCCTGCTCGCCGGCTCATCGACCAGACGGATCCAGGGGGTCTCGAATTCCCAGCTCCTGTCGATCTGCTGCACCCCTTTTTCTATCCTGGTGCGGCGTTGATCCAGGGTGATGACTTCCTTGCGATTAACCTTGCGCGACGTCAGGTAAAGCGCGAACCCGAGCGCCGCCATTTCGAGGCCGGAAAACGGCAGCACCAGCCACAGGCCCTGCAGCGTAAAAAAAATGCCGATCGCGAGCGCGACGACGCAGGTAAAAATGTAGAATAAAACCAGTTCGCGCCAGGTAATCGAGCAGTTGGGAGACAGCACGAAGCGGAAGGAATCGCTGGAGTCGAATTTTCTGACGCTGACCATGATGAAATACTATCTACTCGCGATGGGATATACCGGCTGCCGGGGCCGGCTGTCAAAATGGCTAATCTAGAGCAATCAAAACGGGATTTCAACCTTGAACCAGGCACCGCAGGACAGCCCCGACGAAGAACGGCATTTGAGCTTCTGGCAATTGCTTAAAAGCACCCTGTCGGCGTTTATCGGGGTGCAGAGTAACGCCAACCGCGAACGCGATTTCAAACACGGTAAGGTTTCCCACTTTATCTGGATGGGACTACTGTTTGGCCTGGTGTTTGTGCTGACGCTGATGGGCGTGGTGCAGCTGGTGCTGCATTTCGCCGGCGCCTAGAGAAACCAGCCTCGAATAAAGACGCGCGCGTAATGATCCGCGAGCAGGAATGCGAATAGCAGGCTGAGGTAGAATATCGAATAACCGAAGGTTTTCATCGCGATCGCGTTGGGCTGTTCGTCACGGTAAAGCTTGATCGCGTAGTACAGAAAACCGACCCCGAGGGCCAACGCGCCGGCCAGGTATATCAGCCCGCTCATTTGCACGATGAACGGCATCATCGTCACCACCACCAGCAGCACGGTATACAGCAAAATCTGGATCTTGGTGAACAACACGCCATGCGTCACCGGCAGCATCGGAATATCTGCCTTGGCATACTCTTCGCGCCGGCGGATTGCCAGCGCCCAGAAATGCGGCGGAGTCCAGACGAAAATGATCAGGAACAGCAGCAGCGCTTCGGTATCGACGCTCCCGGTGACCGCGGTCCAGCCCAGTAACGGCGGCGCGGCGCCGGCGGCGCCCCCAAGCACGATATTCTGCGGCGTCGCCCGTTTCAGGTACATGGTGTAGATCAGGGCGTAACCGACCAGCGAGAAGAAAGTCAGGATCGCCGTCAGCAGGTTGACGAAAACCACCAGCATCAGAATACCGAGCGCACCGATCGACAACGCGAAAATCAAAGCAGACTTCTGGTCGAGTTCGCCGCTGACCAGCGGTCGATTGCGGGTACGCTCCATGATGCGATCGATGTGTTCGTCGACCACGTGGTTGATCGCCGCCCCGGAGGCCGCGGCAAGGCCGATACCCAGCAGGCCGAAAACGAAGATATCGATCGGCACCGCACCCTCGGCCGCCAGCAGCATACCGACCATCGCGGTAAACACGA
>JAASSH010000069.1 GCA_021767985.1 Gammaproteobacteria bacterium
ATTGCGGCCTGCGCCGCAATGACGGGGTGGGTCAAAGTCCGCGAAATCGCGGGAATTCGGGGCGAAATAATCACCTCGAACGCGTCACAGAACGCCATTCGAGGAATTGATTCAAGATAGTCCTCAACTAATCTCATTAACTACCGATATATAGAGAGAAGCTGCGATTTTGCAGGCGCGGCCCGGTGAACGTAATTGAAATCAATTGCCATTGGCTATCAATAATCAGAATTAATCTATGAAAACAAACCAGAGATTTGGACTGATCATGATCATCGCGACCCTGCTGGTGATGCTCGTGACGGTTTATATTCTGTTCGATTACCAGCGTAACGATCGCGAAAGCCTGGCGCGCGCACAGGGTCTCGACCTGGCGCGTCTGCTCGGCGGTATGCCCTGGAGCGAACTGATTCCCGAAGCCGGTCGCCAGGGACTGCTCGAGGTTTTGAAGCGCAGTCATAGTAATCCGGATTTTGCCTACGGTGCGGTGGTAGACGTTGCCGGTAAGCTACATGCCGAGGTCACCCGCGCGGGTGTCATCGTGCCACCGGCGAGCATCGCCGAAGAACCGGCCAGCTGGCTCGGACAGCAGGTCATTGCCTCGGGCGATGGCAATACCCGCTTTATCGAGTCGCATGCCCCGGTGTTTGCCGATGGCGAGCACCGCGGATTCGTGCGGCTCGGTTACTTCGAACCCCAACTTGCCCTGAGTTTTAGCCAGATGCCGTTCCTGGCGACGCTGATGCTGCCGATATTCCTGCTGGTGCCGCTGTTCTATTTCATGCTGCGCCAGGAAATCAAGCCGCTCAAGCAGATCAGCGAACGCTTCGATCACCTCGCCGACAAGGCTGGTTTGACCCACGTCGAGCTGCAGCCAAGCCGTGCCCTGTCTGATTTCATGGAACAATTCAACAGCTATATCGAGGCGACGCAAACCCGCATCGAAGCCCTGAACCAGGAGCATGAAAACCTGCAAATGTCGAGCAAGTTGCTGACATACCGGAACAATCGCATCGATTCCATCCTGCAGAATTTCCCGGATGCGATCGTCGTGATCGACGAGGCCGGCGAGGTTAGCTATGCCAACGGCAAGGTCGGGCGCCTGCTTAGCGTCGAACACGAAGAGATCGTCGGCAAGAAGCCGCGCGAGTGGTGCCGCGATCCCAACATCGTGCCGCTGCTTACCTTCGGCGACGTCAAGTCGAACATGCAGGCCAACCAGGACACGGTGCAGGTCAGGCTCGAAGATCACAGCGAGAAATCGCTGCAGTTCAGCGTTTATCCGTTATTCGTTCCCAACGACGAATCCCGCATTCTCGGACGCCTGGTGGTCATTCGCGATGTTTCCGAAGCCCACCTGATGCGCCAGCGCCAGAACGAGTTTGTGTCGCACATTTCGCACGAGCTGAAAACGCCGCTAAACGTGATGGCGATGTACAGCGAGTCGCTGCTGACCCAGGGCGTCGACGATGAAAAGTACCGAATCGAGGCGGTCAACGTGATCCATGACGAGGTCGAACGGCTATCGACCCTGATCAATAACCTGCTCGCGATCAACCAGTACGAACTCGGCGGCATTGTCGCCCAGCGCAAGCACGTGCGCATGCACGAATTTCTCGAGGACACCTTCGATAACGTCACCAAGGCGCGCGCCGACAAGGGGCTCGAGTTCGATCTCGATATCCCGCGTGAAATGAGCATGCTCTATATCGACAAGGACCTGTTCCGCATCGCGGTCAACAACCTTCTGACCAACGCGATCAAGTACAGCAAGCCGGGTGGAAAGGTAAGCATGACCGCGACAGAGGACGATGATCAAATCGAAATTACGGTTGCCGACGAGGGCTACGGCATCGCCGAGGAAGACCAGAAGCAGATTTTTAATAAATTTTTCCGCTCGACGGACGATAACATCAGGCAGCAGTCCGGTCACGGGCTGGGCCTGTCGCTGGCGCGCCAGATCGTGCTGATGCACCACGGTGAGCTGAGCTTTACCAGCGAACAGGGCAAGGGTAGCCAGTTTGTCATCAGGCTGGAGAAGGTTTCGACACAGATTTTGGATGCGGCGGCTTCATGAAAAAAATACTGATTGCAGACGATGAGCCTCATGTACTCAGGGTGCTGAAACTGTCACTCGAAAAAGAGGGCTACGAGGTTGAAACCTGCGCCAACGGCATGGAGGCGCTCTCCCGGATCGAGAAACAGCACCCCGATATCCTGGTCACCGATATCCAGATGCCCCTGATGACCGGCGAGGAACTTTGCCGGCATATCGAGGAATACATACCGGATCGGGACTTTCTGATCTTCGTGTTGACGTCACGTACCGAAATCGAGCACCGCGAATGGTCGCGCAATGTTCACAACCTGTTATTCCTGGAAAAACCGGTCAGCATCCGCAACCTGGTGGACAAGCTCGAAGAGTACTTTGCCGGCAGCAGCGACGGTTTGAAGGTGATCTGATGAGCACTTTCAACGGCAACGTGCATTTCAACAACTTTCTCACCCTGCTGAGGGATTACTGCCCCGCGGTATGCGGGCTCATGGTGTTCGATCGCGAAGTCAACTTTGTCTGGAAAAACGAGGGGAGCAAGATCGATCCCGCGCGTATCAGGCCGCTGATGCAGGTTCTCAGCGACGGGGACACGGATGATGAAATCATCGAACTGGAGCAGGGTGAGTTTTCAGAGCTGGTCAAACTGAAGAATGAATTTGGCGAGGTCGTTCTACTGTTGTCGCTATACATGAGCAAGGATGAGAAGGTGCAGCAGGAGTCTATCTTACAGCAGAAATCCTTCGTTCTGCTGAGCGAGCTGCTGCTCGCCGACTACCAGCAGAGCGTGGCGCTCGCAAGCAAGGAAGACGAGCTCAATCATATGACCGACGAGCTGACGCGGCGCTACGAAGAGCTGAACCTGGTCTACAAGGCCGAAGACCAGGCGATGAACATCTATCATGGCCGCGAGCTGCTGCGCCAGCTGGTGATGAATACCTCGCGCTTTCTCAACGTCGATATCATTTACCTCTACATCGGCGGCAAGAATATCGCGATGCACAAGTTCCGCGGCGATAACCCGGTGTTCCAGTCCGAGACCCTGTTCCAATGCCTGCGCGAATCGATACAGCCGCTGCTCGAAGTAGAGAAAACCTCGCTGGTAGTCAACCACATCGAGGATGCGATTGCGCTCGGTATCAAATGCGACCTGCCATTCAAGCTGGTTGCGAGCCCGTTGGTAAACATCGATAACGACGTCATCGGCCTGCTTGCGATCGGCAGCCAGAACTTCGCGGTCGATTTTTCCAATAGCGATCGCAACCTGCTCGACGTTATGGCGAAGAAGGCCTCGAAGATCGCGCAGTCGCATTTCGATCCGCTCACGGGGCTCGAAAACAGCCACAGCTTCGAGCTGATTCTGAAGGACTTGCTGAAGCAGTCCGTGGGCCTGGAAGTGCATCACGCGATTGCCAATGTCGATATCGATCGCATGGCCGTGGTCAACGATATCAGCGGCCGCGAAGCCGGCGACCTGCTGATCAAGAAGGTCGGTCAGACACTTGCCGGCATGGTGCGAACGCGCGACGTGGTGGCGCGCATCGGCAGTGACAAGTTCGGCATACTGCTGGAAAACTGCGATCTGCCCACTGCTAAAACGGTCATGAAAAAGATATCGTACGCCGTATCCAGCATCGACATGGAATGGGAAGGGGAGTCGCACGAGGTCAGCGTCAGTATCGGTATCGCACCGGTAAACGCCCAGTCGCAGTCCGTCACCAGCCTGCTGAACGCTGCCGAGACGGCGCGCAACGTGAGCAAGGAACGGGGTCGCAACTCGATCCATGTGCTCGACCTGGAAGACTCTGAACTGCTGCAACGCAAGGAGCAGATCCGCTGGGTCGGGCGCATCCAGTCGGCCTTGCGTGACGATCGGTTCATGCTTCATGCGCAAATGATCCAGCCGCTCAAGGCCGGTGCCGGCAAGCCGCATTACGAAATCCTGGTTCGCATGCAGGACGAAGACGGCTCCGCGATTCCTCCCGGGATGTTTTTACCCGCGGCGGAGAGCTTTTACCTGATGTCGAGCATCGATTACTGGGTGATCAACCGGGCCTTCGAGGAACTGGCGCAACTAAACCAGCAGTCCGAGCAGGGCTGCCAAATATCGATCAACTTGTCCGGCCAGTCGCTCAACGACCCTGCCGGGCTTGCGGCCTATATCGAGAACAAGCTCGAGGAATACCGGCTCGCTGCCGGCGATATCTGTTTCGAGATAACCGAATCGGCCGCGATCGCCAACATCGAAGATGCGCGCGTCTTCATCGAGCAGCTGCATGCCCTCGGCTGTGAATTCTCGCTGGACGATTTCGGCACCGGCCTGAGTTCCTTCTCCTACCTCAAGAACCTGCGGGTCGACTACCTGAAAATCGACGGCGGTTTCGTGCGCGATATCCTGAAGGATGCCGTCAGCGAGAGCATGGTGGGCGCGATCAACCAGGTCGGCCAGGCAATGCAGCTAAAGACGGTTGCCGAGTTTGTCGAAAACGACGCGATCAGGCAAAAGCTGGCCAACATCGGGGTCGATTACGGCCAGGGTTACGCCATCGACAAGCCCTCGCCGTTTCGTGAAATTCATCTCGGCGAGGTCAAGACTGCCTAGCGCGCAGCCTTCCTCCCGCAGTCGAACCCGGAAACTACAGTGTCCGAAGCCAGCGTAATCAGTATCGAGGATGGACTCACCCCCGCCGCGGTGAGCAAGAACCGGGTTGGCTCGATGACCCACCTGTTTCCGCGCGGCAACCTGACCGGTTCCGAGGCGATCGACGGCCTCAAACAGGCGGTCGACGAGGCCATCGAAGCGCGGGAAATCCAGCTCATCATCGATATGGTCAGCGTCGCGCTGATCAACAGCGCCGGGCTCGAAGCCCTGTTCGACCTGAGCCAGAACCTGGTCAAGAATGGCGGCTGGCTCAAAGTCACCAACGCCAAGCCCTTGATTCGCGACATTTTTCGTGTCACCGGGCTCGACCAGGTGATCGATATCGTCAACAGTTTCAATATCGATAAGCAGGAGGTCGAAAAGCCGCCGACCAAAGCCCCGGAGTCGATCCGAATGGGCGACCTGCTGGTCAGCAAGGGATTAATTACACCGGAAAAGGTGGAAGAGGCGATCGCGCTGCAGAAAAAAAGCCGCAAGCGCCTGGGCCAGATCATCGTCAGCAAGGGCTGGGTTAGCGAAGACGTGTTCCTGACCACGCTCGGCGAGCAGCTGGGCATTCCCTATATCGTGATGCGCCAGGGGCTGGTCGACCCCGATGTGCTCGCCATGCTCGATCTCGAAGTGTCGCAGCGGCTCAAGGTCGTGCCCCTGTTCCTGGTGCACGGCGAGCTCTCGCTGGCGACTTCGGACCCGCAGGCGATTGTCAGTTTTCGCGAGATCGAGGAGCGTCTCAGTTGCAAGATCCGCCCGATCCTGACGCGTAAGAGCGATATCGCCAAGACGCTGTCCGATGTCGGTTCCGACAGTATTTATGGCGCCGAAATGATCGAGGACCTCGACGAGGATTTCGAGTTCATAGACAACGCGCTGCCGGACGATTACACCGGGATCGACGAAATGGCCGCCGAGAGCCCGGTCATCAACATGGTCAACTCGATCATCCAGCGCGCGGTGCACGACAAGGTCAGCGACATCCATATCGAGCCGTCGCAAAAGAAATGCCGGGTACGCTTCCGTATCGATGGATTGCTGTATGAAGTCATGACGCCGCGCATGGAGCTGCACCCGGCGCTGGTGTCGCGTCTCAAGGTCATGGCCAACCTCGACATCGCCGAGCGCCGCATGCCGCAGGATGGCCGCATCCAGGTACATACCCAGGGGCGCTCGGTGGATCTGCGCTTCAGCTCGCTGCCCGGCATGCATGGCGAAAAAGTCGTGCTGCGGGTGCTCGACAAGAACCAGTCGATTCTCGATATCGACAAGCTCGGCATGCAGGACGACAACGTCAAGGCCTACAAGCGCCTGCTCGACCGCAGCTACGGCCTGATCCTCGTCACCGGCCCGACCGGCAGCGGTAAGACCACGAGCCTGTACTCGGCGATCAACTACCTCAACAGCCTGGAGAAAAACATCGTCACCATCGAGGACCCGGTCGAATACCAGCTCGACATCGTCAACCAGAACCCGGTGCGCGAAAACATCGGCCTGTCCTTCGCCAAGATGCTGAAGCACGTGCTGCGCCAGGACCCGGACGTGGTCATGGTGGGCGAGATACGCGAGCGCGAAACCGCCGAGATCGCGGTGCAGGCGGCGTTGACCGGTCACCTGGTTCTTTCCACATTGCACACCAACGACAGCATCGGTGCGGTCACGCGCATGATCGACATGGGCGTCGAACCCTATCTGCTGTCGTCGGCGCTGATCGGAGTGGTCGCGCAACGCCTGGTGCGCTCGATCTGCCCCAGTTGCAAGACCGAGTACCTGGCCTCGCCCGAACTGATCGAGCAGTACGGCTGGCAGGACCAGGGCAAGGTACGCCTGTCGAAGGGTCGCGGTTGCGCCGAGTGCTACGACGCCGGTTACCGCGGGCGTATGGGTATCCATGAAATCATCGAAACCGATCCCGACCTGCAGCGCCTGATCATCGCCAACGCGTCGCGTGACGAACTGACCGACTACCTCGGCAGCCACAACGTCAGGCTGCTGTTTGACGACGGCATCGATCGCGTGCTCGAAGGCAGGACCACGATCGAGGAAATCTGGCGCGTGGTCAACAGCTAAGGGACTGGACGAAACATGGCGATAAACACCAAATCACCGGCACCGGCCGCCAGCACGGCGGCACCGACATCGGTATCGATGCCCAGGCTGCAGTTGAAGAAAAGCGTTAGCGACAAGGACCGCAAGTTTTTCACCGAGCAGATGGCGCTGCTGCTGGAAACCGGAACCCCGCTGCAGGCCAGCCTGCAGGCGTTGAAGAAACAGCTGGACAATCCCGCCATGGTCGACCTGGTCGAAGCGATCTCAGACGACATCGGGCAGGGCCGGCAGTTTTCCGTGGCGCTGGGCAAGCATCCCGAGGTCTTCTCCACCACCTATGTCAACCTGGTCGCGGCCAGTGAGGACGGTGGTTTCATGCACGAGGTGCTGCAGCAGCTGCTGGCGCTCGACGAGAAGCGTGAAGAATTGAAGCAGACCATGATGTCGGCTTTGTCCTACCCGGTGTTTCTGCTGGTGTTCGCTCTGGCGGTGGTGGTGTTCGTGCTGGTGGTGGTGTTTCCGAAATTCGCCGACCTGTTCTCACAGATCGCCGACCAGCTGCCGGCGTCGACCAAGTTTTTGATGGGCAGCAGCGAGGTTTTGAAAGAGCACTGGATGTTGTTGTCGATCGGGCTGGCGCTCGCTATCGGCGGTTTCAAGTTCTGGTCTTCGACGGAAAGCGGCACCCTCAAGCTCGACTGGGCCAAGCTCAATTTTCCCCTGGTGCGCAATATTTTCGTGCAGATGTACCTGGTCAACACGCTGCGCGTGCTGAGCCTGTCGCTGGGCAACGGCGTCGGTATGATGGATTCGCTGCAGGCTTGCAAATTCGTCGTCAAAAACAGCGTGTTTCAGCGTTTTATCGGGCAGGTCGAGGAACAGGTAGAGATCGGCAACGGGATCGCCGCGGGCTTTAAAAATACCAGCTTCATCCCCCCCATCGTCGAGCAGATGATCAGCACCGGCGAGGAAACCGGAAATTTGCCTAAAGTTTTGAGCCGATTGGCCGATTATTTCGAAAACGAGCTTTCCAGCAAGCTACGCACCCTGTCCAGGCTCGCTGAACCAGTGATGTTGTTGATTATGGGGGGTGTCGTCGGTTTGATCGTAAGTTCGCTGATATTACCGATTTTCAAGCTGACGCGGGTCGTCGGGTGAAAAAATTAGATTAAAAATGTTAATTGATTCAAGGTTTTAGATTAATTACACAAATTGTCGAAATATCGTATCTATACTTGATTTTTAGATTTTCAGAGATTGAAAAGGATGAGAACAATGCAACCGCTACGTAACGCAATCCAGCAGGGTTTTACCCTGGTTGAACTCCTGATCGTGGTTATCATTCTGGCGCTGCTGGCTGCCATTGTGGTGCCGCAATTCGCATCGTCTACCGACGACGCCAAGCTCGCGTCGCTCGACACCACGCTGTCGAACGTGCGCGCCGCGATCGACCTGTATTACCAGCAGCACGGTGAGTACCCGGGCGCGCTGACCGCG
>JAASSH010000376.1 GCA_021767985.1 Gammaproteobacteria bacterium
CCCAGCTTCATCTCGTTGCCGTCGACGACGACCACCGCGCCACGTCCCGAAGCCGATTGCAGCAGCACCCCCTCGAAGGTTTCCCCTTTCCTGACAATTTTCTGCTGCTCACCGACCTGCAGCAGGGCCTTGTCGGCAAACAACGCGATAACCTTCACCCTGGTCTGGTCGGCGTTCACCGCGCTCAGCGCCAGGTTTACCAGCAACAGCGTCAGGATCAGGCGGCCGGCCATAATTTAGCCCGCGACCCACAGTGCCAGGTGCATGCAGGCCAGGGCATATAATCCCGCCAGCACGTCGTCGATCATGATTCCGAGCCCACCTTTCATCTTTGCATCTGCGATTTTTACCGGCCAGGGTTTAACAATATCGAACACTCTAAATAGCACAAATCCAAGCAGTATCCATTGCCAGGCAAACGGCACCGCAATCATCGTGATCCAGTAACCGACAAATTCGTCCCACACGATGGCGGGGTGATCGTGTACCCCGAGCGCGGCGCTGGTGTAACCGCATAACAATACGCCCACGGCAAATCCGATCGCGACTGCCAGCAAGTACCAGGGCAGGCTCAACTTTGCGAGCAGCAGGTAGCAGGGTACCGCGACCAGGGTTCCCCAGGTGCCCGGCGCCAGCGGCGCCAGCCCGGAGCCGAAACCGAGCGACAGCAGATGCAGCGGGTTCAGTAATAGCCGGGGCGAGATCCTAGTCAAAGTGTCGATATCCCTGCCGCTGCGCCAGGTCGACCAGCTGGTCGCCGTCGCTCAGGCTATAGCCGCTACCTGTAATCTCGCCGATTGCTGTCAACCGGCAATCCGGGTGCTCGCGATTCCAACGCTCGATTTCGGCGAGACGACTGGCGGTAACCGTACAGCAAATCTGGTAATCATCGCCGCCCTCAAGCGCATAGTCGTAGCAATCGTGCTGTTCGATCCAGGCATTTACCGGCAACGCGCCCCGCGCTATCCGGGCACCGCAGGCGCTGGCATCGAGTATATGGCGCAGATCGCCAACCAGGCCATCGGATATATCGATGGCCGAGCTGGCGCATTCGCGCAGGAAAGGCACCAGCTCGAGCCGCGGTTGCGGCCGGTTCAGCGCCAGCGTGCACCTCTCGCGCAGTGTTTCCGGCAGTTCCACCTCTCCCTTGCGCTGTGCCAGCCCCAGCGCCGCATTACCGAGTTCTCCTGTTACCAGGATGATATCTCCGACGGCGGCACCACCGCGCGTCACAAACCGGTCTCGCGGAACGTAGCCCGCGATCTGAATGCTGATCGCAAGCTTACCCTTGCAGGTATCGCCACCAATGAGCTGCAGACCGAACAGGTCCGCGGCCTGTTTCAAACCGTTGGCGAATTGCGTCAACCAGCGGTCATCGCTTTCCTCGAGGGTCAGCGAGAGCAGGAACCACGCCGGGCTGGCGCCCATCGCCGCGAGGTCGCTGAGGTTTACCGCAAGCGCCTTGTAGGCAATATCTGCAGGGCTGGTATCCGGCGGGAAATGAGTGCCCGAGATCAGGGTATCCATGCTCACTACGAGCTGCTGGTCTTGCGGGATATCGACCACCGCGGCGTCGTCGCCAATTCCGAGCACCGTATCTTCCATGGGCTTGCCAATGGTGCTGAAATACTGTTCGATGATCGCAAATTCGTTCGCCATCGCTATCCCCGGCGCACCGGCTAGCCGCCGGTTTCGGTTTTCCGTAACTCCAGGCATAACGGATCGAGCACCCCGTTGACGAACTTGTGGCTGTCGTCCGCACCATAGGTTTTAGCGAGGTTGATTGCTTCGTTTATCACCACCTTGTAAGGGATTTCCGGATGCTGCTCCAGCTCATACGTGGCGATACGCAGAATATTGGTTTCGATAGGGTCGAGATGGTCCTCGAAGTTGGTGACATACTTGCGATACCGCGCGTCCAGTGTATCGGCTTGCGGCGGGATCTGGTACAGCAGCTCGAGAAAATACTCCTCGTCGCCTGAAGCAACGCCCTGTTCCTCGATGTAATGATCCCTTATCCAGTCGAGATCCTCGCCCGATAGCTGCCACTGGTAAAGGGCCTGCAAGGCCTTGTCGCGGGCGTGCTTGCGTTTCTTGATAAACCGGGCCTTGTCATTCACTGGGGAATCGTCGGGTTACTTGATCTTGCGCAGCAGACTGATCATTTCCATTGCGCTCATGGCGGCGTCAGCACCCTTGTTGCCCGCCTTGGTGCCGGCGCGCTCGATTGCCTGCTCGATGGTATCAGTCGTCAAAATCGCGTTGACTACCGGCAGCGAATGCGCCAGCGAAAGCGACGACAGCGCCTTGGCACTCTCCCCGGCAACGATATCGAAATGCGGCGTGGCACCGCGAATCACTGCACCCAGCGCGATGACCGCATCATGCTTGCCGGCGGCCGCGTAAGTTTGCACCACCAGCGGAATTTCCAGCGCGCCGGGGACGTGGCTCACGGTAATGTCCCTGGCGTCGATTCCAGCGCGTTGCAGCGTATCCAGCGCGGCGCTCAACAGGCTTTCGACGATAAAACCGTTAAAGCGTCCGACGACAATCGCAATCTTTGCCTTGCTGACCGTCAGGTCACCGTCGATTCTGCTGGCATCAGTCATCTCTCTACTCCTGATCTGAATAATAATCTACTACTTCGAGCCCAAAACCCGCGAGCCCATGAAAAACCTTGGGCGCACTCAACAGGCTCATTTTTCGCACCCCGAGATTAGCCAGGATCTGCGCGCCAATCCCGTAAGTGCGCTGATCGTCGCCCTGGTCCTCGTCGCCATGTCCCTGGATCATCGATTCGATCTGTTGCACCATGTCGCGCGGGGTTTCCGGTTGACGCAGAAACACGATAACGCCCTCGCCCGCGCTGTCGATGGTTTGCATCACGTCACGCAACGGCCAGCCGCGACCCTTAGTGCCCGCCAGCGAATCGGTCAGCGTGTTCTGCACGTGCACCCGCACCGGAATCGGTTTGTCGGGATCGATACTGCCCTTGACCAGCGCCAGGTGCAGCTCCTGCGCAATACTGTCCTCGAAGGCGTAGAGTTTGAACTCGCCGAAATCGGTGGGAAAACGCGACTCGACGATGCGTTCCACGGTATGTTCGTTTTCGATCCGATAACGAATCAAGTCCTCGATGGTGCCAATTTTAAGGTCGTGCTTCATCGCGAACTTTTCGAGATCGTTGCGCCGCGCCATGGAGCCATCGTCGTTCAGAATCTCGACGATGACCGCAGCCGGCTCGAACCCGGCGATTCGAGCCAGGTCGCAACCCGCCTCGGTATGGCCAGCGCGAAACAGCACCCCGCCCTTACGTGCCATAACCGGAAAAATATGCCCGGGTTGCACGATGCTCTCCGGGGTCGCATCCGGCTTGATTGCCGCGTGAATCGTGGTGGCTCGGTCCGACGCCGAGATACCGGTGGTCACGCCTTCCGCGGCCTCGATCGAGACCGTGAAATTGGTTTCCATCGCAGCGCGGTTCTCCCCTACCATCAGCGGC
>JAASSH010000070.1 GCA_021767985.1 Gammaproteobacteria bacterium
ATGGGAGGGGCACGTGACGCTCGAGTTTTCCAATACGACCCCGTTACCCGCCAAGATTTATGCCAACGAAGGCGTGGCGCAGATGCTGTTCTACGAATCGGACGAGGTCTGCGAAATCTCCTACAAGGATCGCGGCGGCAAGTACCAGGGACAAAAGGGCGTCACTCTCCCCAAGGCCTGATGCCTTCGAAATGCTCTTCCGCGAGAGTCAGGTCTGGAGACTACTTTAGATCGATGATCTTCCAGTTGCGGGATTCGGCAATCGCCCTGAGTTCATCGTCGGGATGGACGGTGACCGGATTGTCGACCTGCTCGAGCAGCGCCAGATCGTTGATCGAATCGCTGTAGAAATAGCTGCCCTCCAGGGTATGCGCGGTACGGGCCAGCCATTCCTGTAACACGGTAACCTTGCCCTCCTGGTAGGTCGGTGTGCCCAGGTAACGGCCGGTGTAGCGATTATCAAGAATCTCAGGCTCGGTCGAGAGAATTACCGGGACTCCCAGCAGGGCTGCGATCGGCTCGGTAATGAACAGGTTGGTTGCACTGATTATGAGCAGTTCGTGTTCCTGGGCGCGATGCTGATCGAGCAAATCGTCGGCACCTGCGACGACGATCGGTTTGATCCAGTTTTCAACGTAATCGGCCCGCCACCGGTAAAGCTCTTCAAGGCTGTAGCGCGTCAGCGGTGCCAGCGAAAACTCGAGATACGTGTCATTATCGAGTTCTCCGCGCTGGTAATCCTCGTAAAATACCTGGTTGCGTTGACGGTATTCCTGCTCGTCGACGATCTTGTTCTCGACCATGTATTCGCCCCACAGGTAATCGCTGTCGCCGTTTAGCAACGTGTGATCGAGGTCAAATATCGCGAGTGTCATGCTGGGCTTCCCGTGTATTGGCTTGCTGGGTTCTGAGCGTCTATGTCAGAATGGGCGGTCCTGATTTTATACGATTAATGGCAAGCAGCGAAATGATTGACGTAGATGGCTACCGCGCAAATGTAGGAATAATACTGTGTAACAACGCTGCCCAGGTGATGTGGGCGCGTCGCGTCGGTCAGGATGCCTGGCAGTTCCCGCAGGGTGGTATCAGCCCTGACGAGGACCCTCGGGAAGCGATGTACAGGGAACTTTGGGAGGAAACCGGGTTGAAGCCGGAGCATGTCTCGGTTCTCGGGGCTACCGATAGCTGGCTGCGCTACAAGCTGCCGCGGCGGCTGATGCGCCGTTCGGAGCCGCGTTGTATCGGTCAAAAACAGCTTTGGTACCTGCTGCGGCTGGAATCCGACGAAGACAGTTTTGATCTGAGTGCATCGCATACGCCTGAATTCGATCATTGGAAATGGGTCGACTACTGGTACCCGGCCGAGAACGTGGTCTTCTTCAAACGTCGTGTTTACCAGTGTGCCCTGGCGCAGCTCGAATCCATGCTGCCGTCGCCTGACGCGGACCGGAGCGACTAACATTTCAAACGGGGGGAGGCTCTAAATCGTGGCATCGATGATCCACAGGCTGCAACGAATCGTGCAGGAGGTCAATCGGGCTCCTGATATCGATCGTGCGCTGGTGATGATCACCGAGAGCCTCACGCGCGATCTTACCGCCGACGCCTGCACCATTTTTCTCGCCAGTAAAGATGATCCCGAGGTAATGGTGCTGCAGGCCTGCAGCGGATTGAATCCCGCTATTATCGGCAAGGTCGAGCGCAGAATGGGGCAGGGTCTGATCGGTACTATCGCTGCCAAAGCGGAGGCGATGAATTTAACCGATGCCCCGGCGCATAAAAAGTTTTTGCTGGTGCCCGATTCGGGGGAAGTCGATTTCCCGATCATGCTGGGGGTGCCGATTATTGCGCACCGGGATGTACTCGGGGTTATCTCGGTGCAGCGCGCGGAAAACGCATTCAACGAGGATGAAGAGGCGTATCTGACTACCCTGGCGGCGCAGCTGGCGACCTCGATCGAACGCGCCGAGAGCCAGGGACGTTTCAGTACCCAGCAGGTCACTCATATGATCACGGGGGTTGCCGGTGCTCCGGGCATGGCGATCGGCGTTGCGATGGTGCTAAACCGCGGGGTCAACCTCGAATCGGTGCCGAACAAGAAAACCAGCGACATCGAGGGTGACTTGCACAGTTTCAGGCAAGCGGTGCGCAAGGCGAGCGACGAGCTTACCTCGCTGGCGGAAAAAATGCGGGCGACACTGCCGGAAGAAGAGTGCGCGTTGTTTCTGGCCTACGCTCAGATGCTTAGCGGCGGTTCGCTGATAGACGACACGGAAAAGAGTATCAATGCAGGCAACTGGGCACCGTCGAGCTGGCGCGACACGGTGGAACAGCACGCCCACGTCTTTTCCCAGATGGAGGACAGGTACCTGGCGGAGCGTGCCAACGACATCCGCGATCTGGGGTTGCGCGTGCTGCGCAAGCTGATGCTGGAGCAGAGTACCTATATTGATTTTCCCGATCATACCATCCTGGTGGGGGATGAAGTGACCGCGACCGATCTTGCGGATGTTCCCACCGATTGCCTGAGTGGAATCGTTTCCGCGCACGGTAGCAGCTCGTCGCACGTCGCGATACTGGCCCACGCACTCGGTATTCCCGCGGTCATGGGTGTGCCGAATCTGCCGGTCAAGCAACTCGACGGCGTCGAGCTGGTGGTCGATGGTTACAACGGCTCGGCGTTTATCAATCCGGATAAGCGGGTGCTCGACGAATATAGCCAGTATCTCGAGGAAGAGGCCGCGATCGAGCAGGATTTGATCGGGCTGAAGAATGAGCCCGCGATCACTACCGACAAGCGCCAGATCTCGCTGCTGGTGAACTCGGGGCTGATGTCCGACTATACGCCGTCCCTGCGCAGCGGCGCCAGGGGCGTCGGGTTGTATCGTACCGAAATTCCGTTCCAGATCCGCGATCGATTTCCCAGCGAAGAGGAACAGTACCAGATCTATCGTAGCGTGCTCGAGACTTTCAGGGGTATGCCGGTAGTACTGCGTACGCTCGACGTCGGTGGCGACAAGCCGTTGAGTTATTTTCCGATCAACGAGGCCAATCCCTTTCTCGGTTGGCGTGGGATACGCATTACCCTGGATCATCCCGAGATATTTATCACCCAGGTGCGCGCAATGATTCGCGCTAATATTGGCCTCAGTAATCTGGAAATCCTGCTGCCGATGGTCAGCGGTCGCGCCGAGCTGGAAGAAGCCATGTCGTTTATCAGCCGCGTGCGCGACGAAATCGAAGAGGAATCTGGCGAACAAATTCTGTTGCCTCGAATAGGCGCGATGATCGAGGTGCCCTCGGCGGTTTACCAGATCGAAGATATCTGCCGCCTGGTGGATTTCGTGTCCATCGGAACCAACGACCTGACCCAGTACCTGCTTGCCGTGGATCGCAACAATGAGAATGTCGCCGAACTCTATTCGTCGCTGCACCCGGCGGTGTTGAAGGCAATGTGTCAGATCGTCGAAGGTGCCGCGGTCAACGATACCCCGGTAAGCGTTTGTGGCGAACTTGCCGGCGATCCCCTCGGCGTCATGGCCTTACTCGGCATGGGAATCGACAGTCTTTCGATGAGTGTCGGCAGCCTGTTGCGCGCGAAGAAGGTTATCGTGTCTTTCAGTTACACCGAGCTGTTTGATTTGCTGCAACAGGCCCTGACCATGTCGGATGCATTCATGATTCGCAAAATGTACGCTCGCAAGCTGGATGAACGCGGTCTCGGTGGCCTTATCCGCGCCGGCAAATGACCTTTGGGTAAAAATCAGGTATTAACCTGATTTTTACCCAAAGGTCATCCCGGAAAGTGCAAAGCACTTATCCGGGATCTCTAATTTACTCGACGATTTCATCGGCGCTGTGGTTAACCCGATTGGCAATCTTAGCAGCGGATCATTCCGGAAACTCGTCGGCGTTATCCGATAGACAGCCCTCGATTCCCTCCTAGGCACCTGCATCTTCGGTATTTTAATCTAAAACGGCTTCACCACCGCCAGGATGACCGAGGCGAACAGCACCAGCACCGGGAGTTCGTTAAACCAGCGGTACCAGACGTGTGAGCGTCGGTTGCGTTCGTTGGCGAAGTCGCGCATCAGCTTGCCGCAATAGAAATGATAAACCACCAGCGCGGCGACCAGCACCAGCTTGATATGCAGCCACAGCATATGCGCGTAGGCGGCCCATGCGTAATCGAACAGCAGCCAGAAGCCGAAAACCAGGGTTAATACCATCCAGGGGGTAATGAATCGGTAAAGCTTACGCTCCATGAGCCTCAGGCGCGCCTTGACCTCCTCCTCCTCGGCCATTGCGTGGTTGACGAAAAGGCGCGGCAAATAGAAAAGTCCGGCAAACCAGGCGACCATGAAGATAATGTGAAACGCTTTGACCCAAATCATTAAAGAATCTCTTAGAGAGCTGTGCTAAACAACTGTAGACTATTGTTTTTCAATGGTCACGATTGACGATCAATGTATAATGCTGCGTCCATTTTAGCGGCTCCAAATAGACATTAGAATGATAAAGGTTGGAATAGTTGGCGGCACTGGCTACACCGGTGCGGAATTGATACGACTGCTGGCGTTGCACCCGGGCGCGCGGGTGGAAGTGATCACTTCCCGCTCCGAGGCGGGTAAGCCGGTGGCTGAGCTGTTTCCAAACCTGCGCGGGTTGGTCGATCTTGATTTTGTCGAACCCTCGGTCGATTCCTACCAGAATTGCGACCTGGTCTTTTTCGCTACCCCGAACACCACCGCCATGTCGCAGGCGGAAGCATTGCTCGCCGCCGGTATCAGGGTGATCGACCTGGCCGCCGATTTCAGGATCAAGGATATTGCTACCTGGGAAAAATGGTATGGCGCTGCGCATGCCTGCCCGGCGCTGGTGGAGGACGCGGTTTACGGCTTGCCCGAATTGAACCGCGACGCGATTCGCGGTGCACGCCTGGTGGCTAATCCCGGCTGTTATCCAACCTCGGTAATACTTGCATTGTTGCCATTGTTGAAGAACGACCTGATCGATCCAGCGAGCATCATCGCGGATTGCAAATCTGGCACTAGCGGCGCCGGGCGTAAGGCCAGCGTGGGAACCGCATTTTGCGAGGTTACCGAATCGGTGAAAGCCTACGGCGTGCCGGGCCATCGCCATTTACCCGAGATCCGGGAGATTTTGCGCACGCTCGATGCTAATGCGGACCTGGTGTTTACACCTCACCTGATGCCGATGATCCGGGGTATTCATGCCACCGTTTATGCGGATGCGCGTGGTCCTGCCGACCGGGTGCAAGCCGTGTTCGAGAGCTTTTATCGCGACGAACCCTTCGTTGACGTGATGCCCGCGGGATCACATCCGGAAACCCGCAGCGTACGCGGAGCCAATACCTGCCGGATCGCCGTGCATTACCTCGAGGCGGCCAACAAGTACGTGGTGTTATCGGTCGAGGATAACCTGGTCAAGGGTGCCGCCGGGCAGGCGATCCAGAATATGAACCTGATGTTCGGCCTCGAGGAAGCTTCGGGCCTCGAAGCCCCGGGGGTGATGCCTTGAGTAGCCTGCACCGCGGATTTCAGGTCAGGCAGCACAAACCGTGGAAGGTCTGGCTGGGCGTTGTCCTGTTGATTGGCCTGATGGCAATGTTTTTCTACCTGGGCAAAAACTACCAGTCCTATCAACTCGAGCACATGATGCTGGAGCGTGAAACCCTGGTCAGCCGCATCGACGAACTCGAAACCCGGAACCATAACCTGGTGCAAAAAAATGCCCATCTCGAAGGCGGCAGTAAAATCGAACGGGATGCTTACGAGCTGGCGAATCGGGAGCTGGCCAGATTGCAGCAGGAATTGCTGGCGCAAAAGGAAGAGCTGGTATTCTACCGGGGTATCGTATCGCCCAAGGATGCTGCCCTGGGTGTGAATCTGCAGTCATTCGAAGTGCGTAAAAAGAACAGCCAGAACCAGTACAGTGTTAAAATGATCCTGACCAAGAGCGGTAAAAGCACCAAAAAGATATCGGGTGGTGCCAACGTGGTAATTCGAGGAGAGAATGGCGGTAGTGTCAGCGAATTGAAATTGACCGACCTGGCGCTTGAAAATTCGAAGATAGGCACCAAGTTTGCCTTCAGGTACTTCCAGGTTTTCGAGGGAGATATCGCGTTACCTGAAGGATTCGAGCCTTTCGAGGTGGAAATAGGCATCAAACCTACTACAAAGAAGGTAAAATCTTTTTCAGAAACTATTTCGTGGACGCGTGTATTGTCCGAGGGAGTATAAATGTTTGGCAGAAAAAAAGGCTTCAACGCGGCCCGCATCGACACACTAGTCGGTCAGGGTACCGAGATTAACGGTGATCTGGTGTTTTCCGGTGGCCTGCACGTGGACGGTAAGGTAAACGGTAACGTCATAGCCGAAGAGGGCAGCACCGCGCTCCTGATACTGAGCGAGTTCGGCCGCATCGAGGGTGAAGTCAAGGTGCCCAATATGGTGCTGAACGGTGAGATAGTAGGCGATGTCTATGGATCGACCCGTGTCGAGCTGGCGCCCAAGTCGAGAGTCAAGGGTAGCGTGTATTACAACCTGATCGAGATGGCGATTGGCGCCGAGGTCAACGGGGGACTGGTACATCAACCCGCGGGCTCCGAGTTGCCCAAGCGACTGGAAGACAAATCGAATAACCACCACGGCGGTGGCAAGACCGAACCGGTAACCGAAAACTGATTTCGCGTGTTATCCTACCGCCTGGACTGCAAATGGTACGAGTAACGTTATGGAAGTAATGATCGACGCTAATTTCGGGATGGCACTGGGGCCCAGCTCTGGTGAAACCCTGCTCGAGTTTTCTGATTCCGCGGTGCGCAAGCTAAAGGAATTGCAGGAAGAGGAGCAAAATCCGAACCTGATGCTGCGGGTCTCGGTTTACGGTGGCGGTTGTTCGGGATTCCAGTACACGTTTTCACTCGACGAGGAAGTCAAGCCGGTCGACAAGACCGTGGAAAAGGATGGAGTTACCCTGGTAATCGATCAGATGAGTTACCAGTACCTGGCGGGATCCGAGGTGGACTATACCGAGGGTCTGGAGGGTGCCATGTTTGTCGTGAATAATCCAAACGCAACATCGACCTGCGGTTGTGGGGCTTCGTTTTCGGTTTAGGTATGCGCGCTTAGGGCAAGCGGTCGCGTAATGCTCGCCTAGAAGTTGAAGTAACCGTTCAGGAAAATACCGTCGTATTCAAGGTCGCTGTCCTTGTCCAGTCTGTCGACATCATCCAGGTCCAGCGAAAAATACTTGAAACCACCCTCGACACCGAGCCCGGTGCCGGAATCATATCCGAGCATAATGCTTGAATCCTGGGCGCTGCTATCGCTCAATCCAAGGTCAAAAGAGCTGGTGTGAATGTTTGCGCCAACGTAGAAACCGCTATTTGGCAGGTCGTAGCGGGCCGACAGGTAGAGCAACGGGATAGTCTCGTCGACCGCCAGGCTGGTATTTGCGTCACCGCCCAGTGATACCTCTCCATCGAATTTTTTCAAATCGACGCCCAGGTCGAGATTGATCCGGCTATTGAGCAATTGGTAGTAGAGCACGATATCGTTCTGGGAAAGGTCGTAAGTAGAGGTAATCTTTTTGCCGGAGTCAAAGGTCTGACCGTTAAGGTTGACGTCTGCGTCGAGGGTTATTCGGTTCGAGGAATCCAGATCATGATCGCGATACTTGATGTTCGGCAATGCCTTGATCGGGTGTTCCAGGATTAACACCATCGAGGACTGCCCGGGGTTTTCCAGTTCCAGATCGTCGACCAGCTCGATGCTATCGGTTTCGAAGCTGTTGTAGCCGCCATTGAGAGCAGGCGCAGCCTGGCCGCCACCTATGTTGAGCCCGATGAACTCCGCTTCGGCGGTGCCGATTGTCAGCCACAGGCAGGCCGACGCAATGAATACACTCCTTGTCAATCTCATCGACTTTCTCGTTTGAGAATATCCGGCCAGTCTAACACCATAAGGCCTCTAAGACATTCAGAACCATCGCAGGTTCGGCCTATTTGTTAACTAGGTCACACTAGAATGCGTGACTATTCGGCTGCGTAAACCCCGCCGAGCACGGTTTCTTGCTGTGCGTGGGTCACAGCGGGAATATTGCCGGGACGCAGATTGAGTCGTTCGCGTGCCAACCAGGCAAAGGCGGCGGCTTCGATATAGTCCGGATTCATGCCCAGCGCCTGCGTGGTTTGCACGACACATTGCGGCAG
>JAASSH010000377.1 GCA_021767985.1 Gammaproteobacteria bacterium
AGCGAATCTATAATATACTTTAAGTTTGGTGAAACATTCCCAATCCCGCTAATTGAAGAGTGCTTAATGTCCGCAACTAACGTAAATTTGACTGGCATCGCCCGCAAGATGGTCATGGAAAACCATCTGGACGAAACAGCAGCGCTCGAGGCAGTCGAGAAAGCCAACAAGGAAGGCATTCAGCTCACCAGCTACCTGGCTAACAACAAAATCGTTCCCGCCTCCGTTATTGCGATGATTTCATCGCAGGAGTTCGGCCTGCCGGTATTCGATCTCGACGTCATGGATACCGAGATGGCCGCGTTCGGCTTGATCGAAGAAAAGTTGATTTCCAAGCTCAATGCCGTGCCGCTGTTCAAACGCGGCAACCGGCTGTTCGTTGCGATCTCCAGCCCGACCAACACCCAGGCGCTGGACGAAATCAAATTTGCCACAGGGCTCTCGACCGAGGCGGTCCTGGTGCAGGAAAACCAGCTGGCGGAATTCATCGACAAGGCATCCAGCGCCATGGATAGCGCGATGGACGAAATGCTCGACGACGATCTCGAAAACCTCGATATCGGCGCCGACGCAGCAGATGATGAAGCCGGCCCGACCAAAGACGAGGCCGACGATGCGCCGGTGGTCAAATACGTCAACAAAGTTCTGCTCGATGCGATCAACAAGGGCGCCTCCGATATCCATTTCGAGCCCTACGAGAAACGTTATCGGGTGCGCTATCGTATCGATGGCATCCTGTCGGAAGTGGCCTCGCCGCCGATCAATCTAGCTGCAAAGCTCACCGCTCGCGTCAAGGTCATGTCGCGCATGGATATATCCGAGCGACGCGTGCCCCAGGACGGCCGCATCAAACTGAAGCTGTCGAAGAAGCGCGCGATCGACTTTCGTGTCAACACCTGCCCGACATTGTTCGGCGAGAAAGTGGTGCTGCGTATCCTCGATCCGTCCAGCGCCCAGCTCGGTATCGATGCGCTGGGTTACGAGGAGGAGCAAAAGGAACTTTATCTCAAAGCGCTGGCCAATCCCTACGGCATGATCCTGGTTACCGGCCCGACCGGTAGCGGTAAGACCGTCTCGCTGTATACCGGGTTGAACATTCTTAACGTGCCGGAAACCAATATCTCGACCGCGGAAGACCCCGCCGAAATAAATCTCGAGGGAATCAACCAGGTAAACGTCAACGACAAGGTCGGACTGACCTTCGCCGAGGCCCTGAAGGCCTTTCTGCGGCAGGACCCGGACGTCATCATGGTGGGTGAGATACGTGATCTCGAAACCGCGAGTATTGCGATCAAGGCAGCGCAAACCGGCCACCTGGTCATGTCGACCCTGCACACCAACGACGGCCCGCAAACCCTGACCCGACTGATGAACATGGGCGTGCCGGCATTCAACATCGCTACTTCGGTGACGCTGATTATTGCCCAGCGCCTGGGCCGACGCCTGTGCGGCGACTGCAAGACACCGGACGACATACCCAAGGAAGTGCTACTGAAGGAAGGCTTCACCAAGGAAGACCTGACCGAAGATTTCAAGATTTACAAGGCCGTGGGCTGCGACAAATGCACCGGCGGCTACAAGGGTCGTGTCGGTATCTACCAGGTAATGGGTATTTCCGAAGAGATGGGGCGCCTGATCATGAGTGGCGCCAACTCGATCGATCTTGCAGATCAGGCGCGCAAGGAAGGAGTCGATGATTTGCGTCGATCCGCATTGAAGAAAGTCAAACAGGGCCTGATCAGCCTCGAAGAAGCAAACCGAGTAACTAAGGACTAAACCATGGCAGCGAAAGCAGCAACGGCTGAAAAAATAGAATTTCTCTACGAAGGTACCAATCGCGGAGGTTCCAAGGTCAAGGGCGAAATATTCGCCCTCAACGATGCACTCGCCAAGAACGAGCTGCGCAAACAGGGTATCAACCCAATCAAGGTCAAGAAAAAACCAAAAGCCCTGTTTGGTGGCGCGCAAAAGATTACACCGGCCGATATCGCGATTTTTGCGCGCCAGATGGCGACCATGATGCAGGCTGGTGTGCCGCTGGTACAGTCGTTCGAAATCATCGCCCAGGGTAGCGAAAATCAGTCGATGCAAAAGCTCATAATGGGCATCAAGAACGAGGTCGAGGGCGGCGTCGGGCTAGCGGAAGCGTTATCCAAAGAGCCGCTTTACTTCGATCCGCTATTTATCAACCTGGTCAACGCCGGCGAACAGTCCGGTGCGCTTGAGAGCATGCTCGACAAGCTGGCGACCTACAAGGAGAAAGTCGAAGCCTTGAAGGCCAAGGTGAAGAAGGCGCTATTTTACCCGATTGCGGTTCTGATCGTCGCCTTCGTGGTAACCGTGATTCTGCTGGTATTCGTTGTGCCCCAGTTCGAAGAACTGTTCCAGTCCTTCGGCGCCGATCTGCCGGCACTGACCCGATTCGTCATCGACCTGTCCAAATTCATGCAAGACTGGTGGTATGTGATTGCCGGCGGTATCGCCGGCGGGGTCTATATGTTTTTCAGGATCAAGAAGACTTCGCCGAAGTTACAGGAGTCCTGGGACCGGATGGCTCTAAAAGCCCCGGTGGTCGGGGAAATCGCGACCAAGTCCGCGATTGCCCGCTTTTCACGCACGCTGGAAACCATGTCGGCGGCCGGTGTACCGCTGGTCGAGGCGATGGAATCGGTGGCCGGTGCCACCGGCAACATCATTTATCACAACGCGAGCCTGAAGATCAGGGACGAGGTTTCCCAGGGTACCCAACTGCAGACCTCGATGCGTAATACCGGGTTGTTCCCGAACATGGCGATTCAGATGGTTTCGATTGGCGAGGAGGCCGGTTCACTCGATGACATGCTGGCCAAGGTTGCGGATTTTTACGAGGCAGAGGTCGACAATGCGGTTGACGCTTTGACCTCGCTGCTGGAGCCGATCATCATGTCCGTGCTTGGCGTTCTCGTCGGCGGCCTGATCGTCGCGATGTACCTGCCGATCTTCAAACTGGGCGCCGTGGTTTAAGGAAAGCTGCTTGTTCGATCCCTTTATCTCTCTGTTCGAACAGCAGCCGGTTATATATCTCGCCACCCTGTTCGTTTTCGGGGCCACGGTCGGCAGTTTTCTAAACGTCGTAATCTATCGCCTGCCGGTCATGATGCAGCGCGAGTGGCGCCATGACTGCCTCGAGTTTCTCGAACAACCGGCCGAAGCCGAGAGCGACAAGTTCAACCTGAGCACTCCGCGCTCGCGTTGCGGGCATTGTGCCCATCAAATTACGGCACTGGAAAACATACCGATCATCAGTTACCTGGTTCTGGGTGGTAAATGCTCCAACTGCAAAACCCGCATCTCGCCGCAGTACCCGCTGGTGGAATTGTTCACAGCGCTGGTTTCGGTAGTCGTCGGCTGGCATTTCGGTGTCAGCCTGCAGGCGCTTGCAGCCCTGTTGTTAAGCTGGTGCCTGATTGCCGCCAGCGGAATCGATGTCGGGCATAAACTATTACCCGACAGCA
>JAASSH010000071.1 GCA_021767985.1 Gammaproteobacteria bacterium
ATGCTGTTCGACGACGAGATCGAGAATCTCGAGCCGAACCAGCGCCCGGTAAATACCGTGTTTCAGCATTACGCGCTGTTCCCGCACATGACGGTAGGGCAAAACGTCGCTTTCGGTCTCGAACGCCTGAAGAAACCGAGGCCGGAAATCGAAGCAACCGTCGAGCGGGTTTTGAGCCTGGTCAAGATGAAACATCTGGCAGATCGTCGTCCCAACCAGCTCTCCGGCGGACAACAGCAGCGCGTCGCGCTGGCCCGCGCACTGGCGCCGAGCCCGAAGGTGCTGCTGCTCGACGAACCACTGTCGGCGCTCGACCTGAAACTGCGCCAGGCGATGCGCGAGGAGCTCAAACAGCTGCAGAAAGAGACCGGAATTACTTTCGTCTTCGTCACCCACGACCAGGAAGAAGCGCTCGCCATGAGTGACCGCATCGCGGTTATGTCCGAAGGCGAGGTTCAGCAGATCGGCGGACCAACCGACATTTACGAGCACCCGATCAACCGTTTCGTCGCGGACTTCATCGGCGATACCAATTTTCTCGATGGCGAAATCGTGGGCCTCAACGAGGACCTGGTGACCTGCCGGATAGGCGAGCACAGCATGTTCGAAGCCGAAAACAGCGGCGGCCACAAGGTCGGCGACCAGGTTACGCTATTCCTGCGACCGGAAAAAATCAGGCTGCTGGTCCCGGATGACGCAGACAGCGCGAAATCCCGACCCGGCACGGTCGCCAACATCGTCTACCTGGGCAACCAGGCGGCTTACACGGTCGACATGGGCGACGGTATCGAATTAACCGCCCAGGCCCGCCCGCGCGAGGACGGTAAGCTGCCCTTCGCCATCGGCGACTCGCTCGCGGTCGGATTCTCGGCCCGGGCCCTGCGGGTGCTGGCGCAATGAGCAACTGGCTGCCGAAAAGCGCAGCCGGCCGGCGCTGGCTGGGGCTGGCACCGTCTTACTTCGTGATCGGCATTTTCATGCTGGTGCCGATGATCATCATGGGCGTGTTCTCCTTTCTGGAGCCCAATCCCTACGGTGGCGTCAAGCCGGTCGGGTCACTGGCTGCCTACGTCAAGCTATTCTTCGAATACGACCTGGAAGACAACCTGGTCTTCAATCCCGGTTACCTCAACATCATACTTCGATCGTTCCAGCTATCCTTCGGCGCGACGCTGTTGTGCCTGATCTTCGGTTTCCCGGTCGCTTACTACATCACGCTGCAGCCCGAAAACCGCCGCAACTTTTATATTTACCTGATCACCATCCCGTTCTGGACCAACCTGCTGATCCGCACCTTCGCCTGGATCATCATCCTCGGACGCGGCGGCGTGATCGAAACGCCGTTGCTGTGGGCCGGCATCATCGAGGATTCGTTGCGCATGATGTATACCGACGGCGCGATCGCCATCGGTCTGACCTACAGTTACCTGCCGCTGATGGTGTTGCCGATTTATGCCAGCCTGGAAAAGCTCGATTTTCGATTACTGGAGGCGGCCAGCGATCTCTACGCCAACCGTTTCGAGATCATGACCAAGGTCGTCATACCGTTGTGTAAACCCGGCATCATTGCCGGCTGTATCCTGGTTTTCATTCCCTGTCTCGGCGCATTCATTGCGCCGAACCTGCTGGGCGGGGGCAAGAAGCTGATGCTGGGCAGCCTGGTGCAGTTCCAGTTCGCTTCGGCCCGTAACTGGCCGTTTGGCTCGGCGCTGTCCATGCTGTTGCTGTCGGCCGTGGTCGTGACCCTGATTTTCTATGCCAGGGCAGCCAGGAAGCGGGAAGTCACGGAAGGGAGCGCCTGATCATGAGCGATCAAATGCAGCAACCATCATCCGGACGCAAAGGCAAAAAGGCACTCCCGGTCGGTCATTATCGCGGGCTCGGCTCCTGGGCGGTTGTGTTCTTCATCTTTTTATACCTGCCCATCGTGGTACTGATTTTCTACTCGTTCAACGCCAACCGCATGGTTATGAACTGGGGCGGATTCGGCCTGGACTGGTACCTGAAGGCGTTTCAGAACGACGATATTCAACAAGCGGTCTGGAACTCGCTTATCGTCGCGACCGTGTCGACGATCGTTGCCACGACTATTGCCACCATGGGGGCCCTGGTGCTGGCCAGGGGCGGCAGTTTCCGCGGCAAGACGGTCTCACTCGGGCTGATTACGCTGCCGCTGATGGTACCGGAAATCGTCACTGCCGTTGCGGTGCTGATATTCTTTTCCGCCATCCATCTGAACTGGGGGCTGGGTAACG
Source organism: Gammaproteobacteria bacterium (assembly GCA_021767985.1). GTDB lineage: Bacteria > Pseudomonadota > Gammaproteobacteria. The sequence continues at coordinate 2,256 of JAASSH010000071.1, forward strand.
TCATCATCGCCCATATCACATTCTGTATTCCCTTTGCCTTTATGCCCATTCGCGCGCGGCTCGAGGGCATGGACACTTCTCTCGAGCAGGCCGCCCGTGATCTTTACGCATCGCCATGGGAAGCGTTTCGCTTCGTCACCGTGCCGTTGCTGATGCCGGGCATCGTCGCCGGCGCCATGCTATCGTTCGTCATCTCGATGGATGACTTCATCATCACGCTGATGGTCGGCGGAGCCGGTTCAACCACACTGCCGGTTTATATTTATTCGATGATTCGCAGGGGCCTGACGCCGGAGATCAACGCGGTATCTACACTGTTGTTGCTGGTCTCGATCGCTATCGTTACGGCATACTGGATACTGTCGAAAAAGACACAGCAGAGTACTGTGCATTAATGCTTAACCTTGTAGTCACAACCAATCGTACCAACAGGAGGTACCCCATATGAAACGTCTGTTAACCATTTTCGCCGCATCCGCTGCGCTGCTGACCCTGGGGTCGGCCAGGGCCGAAGGCGAGTTATTCATCTACAACTGGACGGAATACACGCCGCCGGAGCTGGTTGAGAAATTCGAGAAAGAAACCGGCATCAAGGTCTCGGTTGACACTTACGATTCGAACGAGACTCTGCTGGCCAAATTGCAGGCCGGTGCTACCGGATACGACCTGGTCGTTCCCAGCCAGAACTTCGTGCCCATCATGATCAAAGAGGGCCTGATCCAGAAAGTGGCTGTCTACGATCTGCCCAACTACAAAAACTACGTAGACAGCTGGAAAAAACCCGAATGGGATCCGGAACACGAATACACCGCACCCTGGCAATGGGGTACTACCTCCTTTGCCTACCATAATGACTATTCCGGAAAAGGCGAGTCGCTCAAAGAATTTTTTGAGCCGAGCGAAGAACTCCGCGGGCGGTTAAGCGTTTTCCCAACCCCGGACGAGGTGGTCAGCCTTGCTAACATTTATCTTGGTATTCCATTTTGCTCAGAAGATCCGAAGCAAATGAAAAAGGTCCAGGACTTGCTGGTAGCGCAAAAAGAATATGTGGTTGCGTATAACAATGAAACCATGAGCGACCTGATAGCGAGTGGCGAAGCGCTCATGACCAATCACTGGAATGGATACGCCAGACTGGGAAGACTGGCTGGTGCGCCAGTCAACTACGCCTACCCCAAAGAAGGTGTCGTGGGCTGGTTCGATAGCCTCGTCGTGCCTTCCAGTGCCAAAAACGTTGAAAACGCCCGCAAGTTCATGAATTTCATGATGGACCCGGTAAACATGGCCATACTCACAGAAAACCAGGGCTACGGTGATGCCATTAAAGGCACGGCTCAGTATTATTCTGAAGAACTAAAATCTGCCCCGGAAGTAAATCCTCCAGCAGATTTGAATGTGGTGTTTGCTCCAACCTGCTCGCCGAAAGCACAGTCGCTGATCGACAAGGTCTGGACCAAGGTCATGCAGTAAAACGGCTTGAAACCAGGTTTGTGAAACCGGAGCGGCGCTTTTTTAGCGCCGCTCTTTTTTTGAACGAACCGTCCTGGAAGCCCGCAGCCAGAGAAATTCATGACTCGCCCGCCCCGCATCCTGCCCCTGATCATATTTTCGCAATTTACCGGCACTTCGCTATGGTTCGCCGGCAACGCGGTCATCGGCGACCTGCAGCTCGCCTGGGGCCTGGGCTCGCAATCCCTGGCCTACGTCACTTCCGCGGTACAGCTCGGCTTCATCTGCGGCACTTTACTGTTTGCTATCCTGGTGATCGCCGACCGCTTTTCGCCGCGCCGGGTATTTTTCTGCTGCTCGCTCGCGGGTGCGCTGGCCAATGGCGCGCTGCTGATGGTGCCACCAGGATTGGAAACTTTACTGCTGCTGCGATTCGCGACCGGGTTCTTTCTCGCGGGCATCTACCCGGTCGGCATGAAAATCGCCGCCGGATGGTACCAGCAGGGTCTCGGCCGCGCGCTTGGTTACCTGGTCGGCGCGCTGGTCGTCGGCACCGCTTTCCCTCACCTGATCCGCAGCAGCGGCGCCGAATTGCCCTGGCAACAGGTCATCGCCGGGGTCTCGATACTGGCGCTTGGCGGCGGTTTCGCGATGCTGCTCGCGGTACCCGATGGGCCTCACCTGTCGAGCGGTTCCGCTTTCAATTCGCGAGCGTTGGGCCTGGTGTTTCGCTCGGGCCGGTTTCGCGCCTCGGCCTTCGGTTACTTCGGTCACATGTGGGAGCTCTACACGCTATGGGCGTTTATTCCGGTCTTGCTGCTGGCCTACACGATCAACCATGAAATCTCGCTGAACGTTCCGTTCTGGTCGTTCCTGGCGATAGCGGCGGGATTTATCGGCTGCGTTGCCGGTGGCGTCATCTCGAATCGGGTCGGCAGCGCTCCGGTAGCGGCAATCCAGCTTGCAGTTTCCGGGCTATGCTGTCTGTTATCACCGTTTTTATTCGAGGCCGCGCCGTTGCCGTTCCTGGCCTTCCTGCTACTGTGGGGCGTAACCGTGGTCGGTGACTCACCCCAGTTTTCGGCTTTGAACGCCGCCTACGCGCCGCGCGCGTATGTCGGTTCCGCGCTCACCATCGTCAATTCCATCGGCTTCCTGATCACGGTTTTCAGCATTCAGCTGGCATCTTCGATACTGCCGCTAATCGGTGCGCAGTACATTTTCCTGCTGCTGCTCCCGGGCCCGGTTGCTGGCCTGCTGGCATTGAGGCCTCTGCTCGGAGGCAGGCCCGACGGCTAATCGGGCTTTCCGTCTCGATTGTAGGTAAAGAACACCTTGGTCACGTCCTCGTGCACGTCCCAGACGACACGCTCGCCCTTGCGCGTGAAGACGCTGTCCCCGGGGCCGCATTCGATCGTTTCGCCGCCCACGCGGGTCAGGGTCAGGCGACCGCTCAGGATCGTCTGTAACTCGTCACCGAGCTCGGTGCATTCGAAAGCGCCCTCGCTACAGGCCCAGATTCCAACGCGATGCTGACCCTCGCTACTGCCATGATCCAGCCGGCCCGATGCCCGCGGATTACCGCGCAATATGCGGTAGTCCGAAGCCGGATTGTCGAATGGCCAGGGTTCGAGATCGATGGGGACTTCATTCAAGGGATACTTGTGCATTAACCGCTCCGGGGCAATCGACAGGCAGCTGTCATTAACAGGATTTACTTCAGGCAAAAACTATACACCCTGATGGCAAATAAATCGCGATTCGCCTGCTTCGGCTGTGGTATCGTCGCGCCTGAAAAAAACAACAGTAAGCGATCCGGATTTCCCTCTTGAGCCCTGCCGCCGCCAACGAACTGCTGTCGAGGATTCGATAATGTCGACCTGGCACAGCGCCCTGCTCGGCATTCGCACTTCGGGCGACTATTTCCTGTCGACCTTTATGTTCGGCGTCATGTTCGGTATTGCCGCGGCCGCGAGCGGCATCGAGGACTGGCAGGCGATGCTGATGAGCGCGTCGGTATTTACCGCTTCGGGTCAATTCGCAGCGCTCGAGTTCTGGCAGGCGCCACTACCGTTGGGCACGATTGCGCTCTCGGTATTCCTGGTGAGCACGCGCAACCTGCTGCTCGGCATGGCGATGACGCACCACTTCGATGGCCATAGCCTGCGGCGGCGCATTGCCTGGTTGTTCCTGCTCAACGATCCCGGGGTGGTCAACAGCTTTCGCCAACAGGCGGAGGTAGATCGCCTCGGCTACGTTACCGGTTACGGCCTGTCGATGATGACGAGCTGGCTATGCTCGACTTTCCTGGGTTTGCAGACCGCAAGCCTGTTCGTGGCGCTCGACCTGGGCGCGGTCGAATTCGCCGGACCACTGGTGATAGCGACCATGATGATGCTGTTCTTCAAGGGCGCGAAGACGCCGCCGACGCCCTGGATCGTCTCCGGTATCGTCGCGCTGGCGATGTACGAGTTCGGCAGCCCCAACTACCTGGTCCTGCTGGGGTCGGTCCTGGCCGGCATGGTTACCGCGATCTGGCAGGTACGACGCTATGCCTGAACAGCAGATGGCCCTCGGCGCGATCGCGATGATGGCGCTTATCGTCTACCTGACCCGGATAACGGGTTATTTCATCGGTCTGCAGCTGCGCCACATTCGCGGTATTCAGCCGGTGCTGGAGGCGTTGCCCGGATGTGCCTTCATGGCGATCCTGGCACCGGCGGTGCGCCAGGGAAGTCCCAGCGAGATTGTCGCCATGGCCTGCGTCATCCTGATCATGTGGCGCAGCAACAACGTGGTGCTGGCGACCGGGGTCGGCATGGCGGTATTGCTGTTCGGCGCGCCCTGGCTGGACGCGCTGTAACATCAGTCGCCCCTGGCCTGGCAGGCGACGAATCACCAGGTCATGAAATTACCCATGACCGCCAGCGGCACAAAGCCCGCAAACATCCACAAGGCAATGCTATTCAGCCGGGTCGGAGCAGGATCCTGGTTGATACCGAGACCATTGACGATCAGGCGCTGGCTGCGGGCAGTGGTACCCGCACATTCCAGCCGTGCGGGTCTGGCAGTTTACCGTACTGGATGCCGGTGATTTCGTCGTACAAACGCTGCGTCAATTCGCCCGGAGAGTTCGCTGCCAGTTTAAAGATCTCGCCCTGGTAGCCGATGCTGGCAACCGGGCAGATCACGGCCGCGGTACCCGCGCCGAATATCTCCTCGACTTCGCCGGCGCGAAAAGCCTGCACAACTTCATCGATGCCGATACGGCGCTCCTCGGCAGGCTGGCCCCAGTCCTCGAGCAGGGTCAGCACGCTGTAACGCACTACGCCCGGCAGGATCGAGCCCCCGAGCGGCGGGGTTATTACCTTACCGCCGATCTTGAAGAAGATATTCATGGCGCCGACCTCTTCCACGTAGCGGTGTTCGTTGCCGTCCAGCCACAATACCTGGTCGAATCCCTGCTGCTGGCTTTCCGACCCGGGCAGCAGGCTCGCGGCATAGTTGGCCGCGGTCTTGGCCGCGCCCAGTCCGCCGATGCTGGCCGCTCGGGTAAAGCGATCCTCCACGCGCAGGGAAACGCCCTGGTCCAGGTTGGTAAAGTAGCTGCCTACCGGCGACGTCATGATCAGAAAGCGATAGCTGTTGGCGGCTCGCACTTCGAGCGTCGCCTCGGTGCCGATGATCAGCGGTCGAACGTACAGCGACTGGCCCCATTGCCTTGGAATCCAGTCCTGGTCCAGCTCGATCAATTGCCGCGTGGCCTGGATCATGATGTCGCTCAATTCCGCCTCATCCATGATCGGAATACACAGGCGGCGGCAGGAATCGTGCAAGCGTTTCGCGTTCATATCCGGGCGGAAAATACGCACCTCGCCATCCACCCCGCGAAACGCCTTGTAGCCATCGAACACGGTTTGTCCGTAGTGCAGCATCGAAACCCCGGGCTCCAGCGCAATCGGCTGGTAGGGCTGAATTTCAGGGTTTACCCATGCACCGTTCTGATAACTCATACTGAACATATGGTCGGAGAAAATGGCCCCGAATCCGAGCTGGTCGAAATCGACCTGGGACAGGCGGCTTTGCTGGACGGCGGTGACCGGAAAATTGGATGACGACATGAATTTCGGTCCTTCGATTGGATACAAAAGCTGGCAGGACAAGGCTCGGCATGGTAGCAGAACAGCTCATGGCGCGCATCCTTCGCGTCCACTACGTATCGCAGCGGCTAATGCAGTCGCAAAGCGCCATTCGAGCAACGAAATTGAGTAGCGGGGCTAGGGTTTCCAGACTTCGGGAGTGGGTTCGGTCGCCTTGCCGATTTCGATTCGCCGACGCGTGCCGTTACGCTGAAACGCGTTGGTTTCCTCGGGCAGATCTCGCGCCAGTTCCTCGATGCGCAGGCGCTCGGTATGCGGCACGATGCGCCCGGCCTCCCTCAGGCCCTGGTGGCGCGCCCACACCGAGTATTTCTTGTTGACCTGGTGCGGCTGGTAGAGACTCATGG
>JAASSH010000378.1 GCA_021767985.1 Gammaproteobacteria bacterium
ATTGAACAACAGGTCGAGCCGACCAAACGCATTTTCAGCCTGTGAAAAAAGTTCGCGAACCTCACCGGGCTTGCCGACGTCGGTTGGTACGCAGAGGCTGCGCGCCGCATCCGCCGGGGCCAGCGCCACCGTCTCCTGCAGCGGTTCCGGCCGCCTGCCCGCCAGCACGACCGAATAACCGTCGTTCAACAGGGCAATACAAACCGCCCTGCCAATGCCGGTTCCGGCGCCGGTTACCAGCGCAACTTTCAGTGATTCGCTCATGTTTACCCCTTAATACTCGATTTCTTCGCTGTACGCGGGATCCTCGTGCAGGGCCCAGTATTCGTCATTCAGCTTGTGCACCAGCGTTCCCGGCTTGCCGTCGCCTACCTGATGGCCATCGATGCGCGTCACCGGCATCACGCCGCCGGCGGTACTGGTGATGAAAAGCTCGTCCGCCGCCCTGGCCGCGTCCGCCGTCAGGCGTCCCCGGTTTATCCGTAAATTCTGCCGCTCCATCAGTTCCAGCAGTGTCATCCGGGTTACCCCGTGCAGCACGCCGTGCTCGGGCGACGTCACGGTATCGCCATGGCGGGCGAAGATGTTGAATCCCGGTCCCTCGGTCAGGTCGCCCCTGGCGTCGACCAGGATCGCGGTGTCGGCGCCATGATCGTAGGCCTCGAACAGCGCCATCACCATGTCGAGCCAGTGATAATTCTTGATCGTCGGGTCGACCGACTCTGGCGGGATGCGTTGCTGTTTGCTGATCAGCAGGTTTAGCCCCTTGGCCCGCAATTCGTCGTTCGCAATCCAGACGAAAGGCACCACGAAGGCGAGGAAACGGTTCTCGCACTGGCGCGGATCGCGCGAACCCGGTGCCGGTATACCGCGGGTGCAGACGATTTCGACATAGCTGTCACGCAAACCGCTCAGCCGTACCAGGTCGAACATAATTTTCCGAATCTGATCCCGGTCGTAGGGTATCGACATCCGCAGTTTTGCCATGCTGGCCTCGAAGCGTTCGATGTATTCGTCGACACGGAAGAACCGGCCCTTCCAGGTGTGGGCCACGTCATAGGTCGCGTCGGAATGCAGAAAACCCCAGTCCATGAGAGGGATCCTGGCGTCGGCGATCGCGACATGTTCGCCCTCGATAAAAGCTGCACCCTTTGAAAAATCGGTCATGGCGGTTAACTCCTCTAGTTGAAATCGGGCTTTCTTTTTTCGACGAACGCCTGGATACCTTCGCGTCCGTCGGGCGAAGCCGCGCACTGCGCTACCAGCTGTCCTTCCAGCTCCATCTGGGTCTCGAGGTCGTTTTCGGCGCTTGCCAGCAGCAGCTTCTTGACGTAGGCGGTCGACAGGCGAGCTCCGCGGGCCAACTCGCTGGCGACCCTGTCGGCCTCGGCCTGCAACTCGTCATCCGCTACCACCCGCGTAACCAGCCCGAGTTCGCAGGCCTCGGCGGCGCTCAGCGTTCGGTTGGTCAGCATCAGCTCCTGGGCGCGGCGCAGCCCGACCAGGCGCGGCAGAAAATAACTCGAGCTACCGTCGGGACACAGGCCGGCCCGGGTATAGGCCATGGTAAAGCTCGCCGACTCGCCGGCCAGCACGATATCGCCGACCATTGCGATGCTGAAGCCGGCGCCCGCGGCAACGCCGTTGACCGCCACGATCAGCGCCGCCTGCATGCGCGACAGGATCGAAATCGCGCTGTGCAGATCGTCTGCCAGCGATTTGATCGCGTCGCCCACGGCCTCGCCCTGCGACAGCATTTGCTTGATGTCGCCACCGGCGCACAAAAAACGCCCGCTAGCGCTCAATATCACGGCCTTCAGTTCGGGATCGCCGTCACAAAGTCTTGCCGCCTGCTTCAGCTCGCTCGCCATCAGCGTGTCGAGCCCGTTGGCGGCATCCGGGCGATTCAGCTCGATTTTCGCGATCGCACCCTGTTTTTCAAATTTGATGTGTTCGAAGTTACTCATTTGCGGCTTGCCCGGATCTGTTTAAACGCAGTATAACGATTCGGCGAAACATGCAGAATACATTTTCCGACGCAAACCTTTTAAAAGGAGAAAACAGTGAGCGCATTCCTGATCGTCGACACGCAGATCGAAAATCCCGAGGCTTACGAGGACTACAAGAAACTGGCCAAACCCATCGCGGAGAAATACGGCGGCCAGTACCGCGCGCGCGGTGGCGCAATGGAAGTGCTCGAATCCGATTTATGGACCCCGACTCGCATGGTGATCATCGAGTTCCCCGATATGGACGCGGCCCGGGCTTTCGTCGACTCCGAGGAATACGCACCGGTGAAGCCGATGCGCCGTGACAATGCGCGATGTACGCTACTGATTCTCGATGGAGCTTAAGTAACTACCGGCGCCAGGCGGTCAGGCCCGTTTGGCGTAGATGGCTGCAATCGCCAGGTCGAAGGCGTCGATCGCTTCCGATTCGCGGTTGCTGATGCTGGTATCTCGCCGGTCGACCTCGTTGGTCTCCGACTTGTTCCACAGGATTTCGCAAGCGGAGTTAAACGCGTCGACAATTTCGACATAAGTGTTGGTCGGCGACAGCAGCGTATTCATGAAGCTCATGATAATCGACAGCACGATGCCGAGGATCGAAGTGGATAGCGCGAACGAAATCTTGATCAGGAAGTTGTCGATGACTATCTTGCTGGTCTCGGCGTTGGTGATATCCATCGCGGTCAGTTCCGGCAGGGCCTTCATGATACCGAGGAAGGTACCGAAGATACCGCCGACGATGAAAATGCTGGGCAGAATATTGAGTACGTCGTTGGTACGGCTCAGAGAGAAAATACCGAGCACGCGGTTAAAGATCGGATTGGAGCCGAACACGCTGTTCGAAATCTCGTGGAAATCCGGCTGGTGGCCGCTGGTTTTGCTGAGGTAGCGTATGTGCTGCAGGAAGTCGTCGATCAGCCGGATAATCCCGTCCTGGATCAGGAACACGCGATCGCCGACGGTCATGATGTGATCCTCGTTGCGGCGCTTGTATCGCTGGCGCAGCTCGAAAGTTTCGAAGTAAGTCCTGGTCAGTGCCCTTTTGACATGGTTATAAAACGAACCATGCGGCTCGGGGTTCGCCAAAATGTCCTGGTGCACGCGTTTGCAGTACTCCTTGACGAAGCGTTTTTGCCGGTGAATCGTCACGGTAATCAACAGTCGCGCTATCACCGCGAGAATAAATGCACCGAGCAGTAACGGCATCAGGTAGTCGGTGGCATAGGCCACGACCAGGTTGATCATATCGACGATAGTTTCGTTCATTAGCTATTCTCTTTTTCCTTCAGGTCAAACTTGATGATGACTCGCTGCGAACCAAAACAGTCATAAAGTTTGCAAAATTCTTCACGTGACAGGTTACCGGTATCTTCCGGGTTAACCTCTTCGGTAAAAAAGCTGCGACCGGTGACCTTGATCAGCGGCAGCATGGTTTCCTGGTGCTCGAACTTGAGCGTCCTGGGGTTGAACGC
>JAASSH010000379.1 GCA_021767985.1 Gammaproteobacteria bacterium
CCTGGTCCTTGTTTCGGCGTTACTGGCACTGCTGTTCCTGATCGTCAGGGCCGAGATTAACCGGCGCGAGCAGGAACACCAGACCCAGCTCGCGCACATTGCGCGGGTCAACAGCATGGGCGAGATGGCTGCCGGCATCGCGCACGAGCTAAACCCGCCGCGGACCGCGATCCTGACCTACACCTCGGGCTGCCTGCGCCTCCTGCAAAAGGACGATGGCGACCGCGAAGCGCTGCGCGATGCCATCGTCAAGGCCGGTAACGATGCGCGCCGCGCCGCCGATATCATCAAGAGCCTGCGCCAATTCATCAAGCGCGAAGAATTGAGGCAGAGGGATATTGCCATTCGCGATTGCATCGAACCCGCGCTCGAGCTGGTGCGTTCGAATTTGAGGCAGCAGCAGATCGCGGTCGAAACCAGCTTTGCGCCTGACGTGCACATGATTCATGCTGACCGGATCCAGATCGAGCAGGTGGTGGTCAACCTGCTGTTGAATGCCATCGATGCGCTGCAGGGCGCCGACAGTGGGCCGGCGGTAAAGAAGATTATCGTCGACGTGAGTCAACTCGATTCGCGATACGTTGCCATTGCTATCAGCGATACCGGGCCCCGGCTTTCGGCGGAGGTGGCCAGGCGCCTGTTCGATCCGTTTTTCACGACCAAGTCGGAGGGCATGGGCATGGGACTGTCGATTAGTCGCTCGATCGTCGAATCCCATGGTGGCACAATCGAGTACTTGCTGAACCAGGAGCAGTTGCCGACGATCCGCTTCACCTTGCCGATAAAATGACCAGCCAGTCCGATAGCGACCATTCGTTACAAAAAGTGTACGTCGTCGATGATGATTTATCGGCACGGGAATCGCTTTGCTGGCTGCTCGACACCGAGGATATCGAGACCGAGGCATTTGACTCGGCAGAGAATTTTCTGTCGCGCTGGTCGGGCCACTGGGTCGGTTGTATCACGGTCGATATTCGCATGCCGGGCATGAGTGGGCTGCAGCTGCAGGAAGAATTGAATGCGAGAAATAACCGCATGCCGGTCATCGTCCTGACCGGGCACGCCGACGTGCCGGTAGCGATCAGGGCGATGAAGCAGGGCGCTTTCGACTTTCTGCAAAAACCCTATTCCGACGATGAGTTGCTGGCCTGCGTCAAGGGGGCGCTCGCGCTCGGGCGCGAAATCGACCGCAGCGAGCACGAGAAGAGCGTCGCGGCGAATGCGATCGAAAGCCTGACCGAGCGTGAGCGTGAAGTCATGTGCCTCGTGGTCGACGGCCTCACCAACAAGGCGGTAGCCGCCGAGCTCGGCATTTCGGAGAAAACGGTCGAGGCGCATCGCGCCCGGGTGATGGAAAAAACCGCCGCCAGTTCGCTGTCCGAACTGGTTCGAATCTGCCTGATTCTAAAGGATCAACTCGGTCGGGATTAGGGAATTCCCTAATTATATTGCAAGCCCGATTGGCATATAGTTCGGCGGTGAAAATACCTGTGGAGGGGAACTATGAAATCAATTTCGAAACTTTTACTAACCGCGGTAATCATCTCGGGCTTTGTACTCGGGGGCCAGGCGCTGGCTGAGGGTTACGGCAAGCAAAAAGTGGTTTACCATATCAACTACGATAATCCCAAGAAGCAGGCCGGCGCCCTGCGCAACATCCAGAATCATATCAACGCGGTCGGTGCCGAAAACCTCGACCTGAAAGTGGTGCTGCACGGCAACGGCCTGGCATTGTTGCTGGAGCCCGAGTCCCTGGCAGAGCTGAAGAAATTCAAGCATGCGAATGCGGACGACAAGATGACGGCGAAAGTCTCCGATCTGAAAGGGCAGGGCGTTTCGTTTCACGTTTGCGCCAACACGGTAAGGGGCCGCAAGGTGGATGTCGAGACTGACCTGTACGATGTCGCCAACGACGATATCGTGCCCAGCGGTGTCGCCGAGGTCGCCAAACTGCAGGCCATGGGGTATTCGTACATCAAGCCGTAGCGGAACCCTGATAGATAGTAGGAGTCTAACTGCCGGTATAGCGTTATTACGCTTACCGGCAGTTTTCATTGGTCAGTCTCCTATAGAGTTTCGAGATTTATAAATGATCTTTTCTTCCCCGCACGCAGGTACACCAGTTAAATTTGTACTGGCGCTGTTGCTGTTGGGTTTTGCCGTAGCCACGGTCAAGGCCTCGTCGCCGTTATTCCAGAACCTGAATACAAAAGCGTTCGAAACCATCGATGATTACCGCCAGCCCGATAAATGGATTATCGTCATGATCTGGGCTCACGATTGCCAGATTTGCGAGCGCGAAGTGGGCGAGTATCAGCGTTTTCATCAAACTCATGCCGACGACGATGCGATCGTGCTCGGTATCACGCTCGATGGCGAAGAAAGGAAGCAGAAAGCGCTCGATTTTGTTGCCCGCCATGAACTCGAATTCGAAAACCTGATCGGCGAACCCGAGGTCGTAGCCGGTTACTACCAGCTCACTACCGGTAGTCGTTGGGTTGGCACCCCGAGTTTCCTTATCTTCGCACCCGACGGTGAATTGATGGCCAAGCAGGCCGGCGCGGTCGAGGTCGAAATCGTCGAAAATTTTATCGCTGCCAATACACCGCCGCAGTAAACATGATCCCTGCGCCACGCCTGGTTGGTATTTTCCTGCTGTCGTTTTACTTCTGTGTTGCCTCGGCGACGGAAGATTCGCTGGTGCCGGTAAACATGACGCCGGTGCGGGTATCGCAGCACGCCTACTACGTCCCCGGGGGTACCGGGGTGGCAACCGATAATTACGGATTCGTCTCCAATGCCGCCTTCGTGGTCACCGGCGACGGCGTGATTTTGTTCGATACGCTCGGGTCTCCGGCCCTGGGTGCGAAATTGCTCGCTGCGATACGTTCTGTCAGCGACGCGCCGATCAAGCGTATTTATATCAGCCATTACCACGCTGACCATATGTACGGCAACCAGGCCTTTGCCGATACGGGTGCGGAAATAGTGGCCTCAGACGGCGCCAAACGTTACCTCGAGGGGGAGGTGGCGCAGCAACGACTGACCGAACGCCGCCTGAGCCTGAGCCCCTGGGTCAATGAAAATACTCGTATCGTCCCGCCCGACCGGTATCTGCAGCAGGAAGAACGCTTCACGCTGGGCGGCGTCACGATTCGAGTCGTCGATGTTGGCAGCGCGCATTCCGAGGGGGACCTGGCCCTGTATGTCGAAACCGACGGGGTCCTGTTTTCGGGCGACATCATATTCCAGGACCGCATACCCTTCCTCGGAACTTCGAGCTCGGCCGAATGGCTGGACGTGCTGGAAGAAATGGAGCGCGCCGATGTTACCGTCATCGTTCCGGGTCACGGCAAGGCCGCGGAGAACCCGCGGGAAATCGTATCGCTCACCAAGAACTACCTGGCCTATGTGCGCGCCTCGATGCAGCAGGCGGTTGCGGACTGGATTCCGTTCGACGAGGCCTACGAAGCTACCG
>JAASSH010000072.1 GCA_021767985.1 Gammaproteobacteria bacterium
ATCGGCCAGGCCCTGGTCGAATTGTTTGCCAGCGAAGGCGCCAACGTATTGTTTTCCGACCGCAGCGAGGAGGATTGCAATGACTTATGCGAAGCGCTCAAACGCAAAGGCATGGAAACGCTGTATCTCGCCGGCGACCTGCGCCAGAAAACCTATTGTGAAGCACTCATCGCCGAGGCGGTGCTCACCTATGGCGGTGTCGATATTCTGATCAACAATGCCGGCATCATCCCGCGCGGCAATATCCTCGACACCACCGACGACATGTGGTTCAGCGCGCTCGACGTTAACCTGACCGCGGTGTTTTACCTGTGCCGCGCCGCGATTCCACAGATGCAGAAGGCCGGCGGCGGTGCGATCGTCAACACCTCTTCGACCTGGGGCATTTACCCGGGACCCGGCCACATCGCCTACTGCACCAGCAAGGCCGCGCTGGCCGCGCTGACCAAAAGCCTGGGGCGGGATCACGCCCCCGACGGCATCCGCGTCAACGCGGTCTGCCCCAACGAGGTCAACACCCCGATGCTGCGCAGCGGATTCATCGCCCGTGGCATAGACCCGAACAACGCGATCGAGGAGCTCGGCAAAACCGTGCCGCTGGGGCACATCGCCGAACCCGCCGAAATCGCCGACGTCATCGCTTTCCTGGCCTCGAACGACGCACGATATGTCTGCGGCGAAACGGTCGAGGTCAGCGGCGCCAAGCCGGTTTACGGCTAGCGGATGAGTAGCCTCGCGGGCAAGGTCGCCGTCGTCACCGGGGGTGGCCAGGGCATTGGCCTCGGCATCAGCCAGGCAATGCTTGCCGCCGGCGCGCAAGTCCTGGTGGCGCAACGCAGCCCGTTACCTGAAACCCTGGCCGAGGCGAACTGGATCGAGACCGACCTGTCCCAGCCCGACAGCTATGCCACCATCGCCGCGGCCACGCAGAAGCAGCACGCCGGCATCGATATCCTGGTGAATAACGCCGGGTTCATGTTCGAAAAAACCATCGACAAGATGCAACTCGACGACTGGAACCGGATGCTCGCGGTCAACCTGACCGCGCCGCTGTTCCTGAGCAAGGCGCTGTTGCCGCTGCTGCGCCACAACGGCGGCGGCAGCATTATTCATATCGGTTCGATCGAAGGCCTCGCGGCAAACCCGGAGCACGCCGCCTACTGCGCGACCAAGGGTGGTGTGCACGCGCTCACCAGGGCCATGGCGGTCGATCTCGGCAAGGACGGGATTCGGGTCAACGCAATTGCTCCGGGCTGGATTCGATCGGCGTTGAGCGATGACTACATCAATGCCCAACAAGACCCCGACTCGGCCTGGCAAGGCCTGTACCAGATGCACCCATCGGGTCGAATCGGCGAACCGGACGATGTCGGCAAGCTCGCGGTTTATCTCGCTGGTGACGACTCCGAGTTCATCACCGGGCAGGTCATCGTTATCGACGGCGGCCGAACCAGCAAGCTCCCCCTGCCCTTCTAACCTCGACACCCGGCGATTGCGCTGACGTAATCCCCGGATTAATAGTAATTTGATAGCCTCGAAGTTGACGTCGACATTGCACGCCGTCAGAATGCCGGCACTGTTTCGACAATGCCCGCTTTTGATCCCGCAGGACTCAGGATGCGCGCAGTAACCGGTTAATTGAATGAGCAACGTTTTTCCCCGCAACTGCAAGATAACCAACCCGCTCGCGGTACAGGGCGAGGGGGTTTACATAATCGACCGAACCGGCAAGCGCTACCTGGATGCCTCCGGCGGTGCTGCGGTTTCCTGTCTCGGCCATGGCGACCCCAAGATCGTCGAAGCCATCACCAGCCAGCTGGAACGTCTCGAGTTCGCCCATACCGGGTTTTTCAGCAGCGTTCCGGCCGAGGCGCTGGCCGAGCTACTGATCAAGGAAGCGCCGGGGGAACTCGATCGGGTCTATTTCGTGTCAGGCGGCTCCGAAGCCGTCGAGGCCGCGATCAAGCTCGCGCGTCAGTACTTCGTCGAGATCGGCCAGCCTTCGCGTCATCGAGTAATTTCGAGGCTGCAGTCTTATCACGGTAACACCCTGGGTGCGCTCGCGGCCGGCGGCAACCTGTGGCGGCGCGAGAAATTCAATCCGCTAATGATCGAAACCTCCCTTATCTCGCCCTGTTACGCTTATCGCGGACAGCAGGACGACGAGTCCGAGTTCGATTACGGTCAGCGCGTCGCCAACGAGCTCGAGGCTGAGATATTGCGTCTCGGCGAAGCGGAAGTGATGGCGTTTATCGCCGAACCGGTGGTCGGCGCCACCCTTGGGGCGGTACCCGCGGTGGAGGGCTATTTCAAGCGAATTCGAGAAATCTGTGACCAGTACGGCGTATTGCTAATCCTCGACGAAGTCATGTGCGGCATGGGCCGCACCGGCAGTCTCTATGCCTGCGACCAGGACGGCGTCGCGCCCGACATCATGACTATCGCCAAGGGACTGGGCGCCGGTTACCAGCCGATTGGTGCGATGCTTTGCAGCGACAAGATTTATCGGGCCATCGAACAGGGCTCGGGCTTCTTTCAGCACGGCCATACCTACCTCGGCCACCCGGTGGCCTGTGCCGCGGCGCACGCTGTGGTCAAAAAGATCATGGACCGGCGCATGCTCGATCGGGTGCTGTCACAGGGCGTGCGCCTGCACAAGGCGCTGCTCGACAAGTTCGGAGAACATCCGAACGTCGGCGATATTCGCGGCCGCGGGCTTTTCTACGGCCTCGAATTCGTGCGCGAGCGCGACAGCAAGGCGCCGTTTCCGCCGGAACTCGCGTTCCACAAGAAACTAAAACAAAACGCTTTCGAGGCCGGACTGATCTGTTATCCGATGGGGGGTACCCTCGACGGTCAGCAGGGCGATCACGTGCTGCTGGCACCACCCTTTACCATCGATAACACGCACATCGACGAAATCGTCGACAAGCTCGACACCGCGATCAAGGCCACGTTGCGCAGCCTTTGATGCGTGACGTCATTATCATGGTGGCGCCGAACGGCGCCCGCAAAACCCGGTCCGATCATTCGAGCCTGCCGGTTTCCATCGAAGACACCGTCAGTGAGGCGGCGCTGTGTCGCGCCGCGGGCGCCAGCGCGCTGCACGCGCACGTGCGCGGCGCCAAAGACGAGCACGTGCTCGACGCCGGGCTTTACCGGGAGCTGATCGCCGAAATGGCGCAACGCGTGCCCGGGATGCTGGTCCAGATCACTTCCGAGGCGGTCGGTATTTACTCGCCACGGCAGCAGGTCGATTGTATCGAGGCGGTGCAGCCGGAGATGGTGAGCATGTGTCTGCGTGAAATCACCTCCGGGTTCGAACAGCCCGACTTCGCGCGGCAATTCTTCGAATGGTGCGACGATCATAAAGTACACGTGCAGCACATCGTTTTCTCGGCCGAAGAGTTCCGGCATTTTCTCGACTACCGCGACCAGGACGTGATCCCTGCCGGGCATCGTTGCGTGCTGTTCGTGCTCGGGCGTTACAACGTCAACTTCCAGTCCGAGCCTGCAGATCTCGAGCCTTTTCTACGACATGACCTGAGCGGCCTCGACTGGTTTACCTGCGCCTTCGGTCAGCGCGAGCAGGAATGCGTCATGGCCGCAATCGAGGCCGGCGGCAATGCCCGCGTCGGCTTCGAAAACAACCTGTATTTGCCGAATGGTGAGATAGCGCCCAACACCGCGAGTCTGGTAACAAGCCTGGTCGGCGCAATCGAGTCCAGCAACCTGGCGGTTGCGGATTGTGGGCGGGCGCGTCAGTTGCTCGGCATTCGCAGTGCGTAAAACAGCAACAGCGTCGCGATAGCACAAAACGCGGCCAGCAGTATCGTAATCGCAAAAAACGACACCTGCCATTGCAGCAGCGTGCCGACCGCCGCCGGGCCCAGCGCCGACGAAAACACCATGATTGCGTTGGTCAGCGATTTGATGGCGCCGAGATGCCTGGGGCCATATAGCTCGGCCCACAGTGCGCTTAAACCGGTGAAGTAAAGCCCCGATGTCATCCCCTGAAGCAGCATGAATGCCCACACCAGGTACTCGTGGCTGGACAGGTTGATGACTAATAGCGACAGCCCCAGCGGCAACAGGAAAAACGGCAGCACGCGGCGCGCGCTAAAGCGATCGATCAGGACGCCGGAGTAAACGGTCACCGTTACCGAGACGATCGAATACAGCCAGTAATTCCCGGTTACCCACAGGCTGCTCCAGCCCTTGGCACGAGCAATTTCGTCCGGAAAGAAAAACAGTGCCGTACCGATCATCGGCGTCGCAATCATCGCTGGCAGCAGGTAATAAAAACGCGATTCAGCCAGCATTTGCCGGCGCGTATAGTCACTCTGCCCACCCGCTTCGGCGGCTCTTTCATCGAGCGCGGCGGTATGGGTCGCGTGCCGCAGTTTCTGTCCCTTTAGCAGCCACAGCGCCGGCAGCAGTGATAACAGCACCACGAGCGCCACCACCTGGAAGGTATCGCGCCAGCCCCATAGCGTAGCCAGGTAAAGGCCGGCCACCGGCAGCAACGCTTCGCCAAAGGCGTAACCGATCGCGGCCAGCGCAATCGCCTTGCCGCGGTCGTGATCGTAGTAGCGCGCCATCGACGTAATACCGGCATGGCTGGCAAGCCCCTGGCCGAACTGGCGCAGCATGAAAATGGCGGCCACCAGCAGCAGCGGCGAAGTAACCGAGCCCATCACCAGGCAGGCGCAGGCAAGCCCGGCCAGGACCAGGCTGGTAAACAGGCGCAAATCGAGCCGATCGATTAGCGTGCCGCTCCAGTTGATCACCAGCGCCGAGGCCAGCGTGCCGAGCATGTAAATCTGCCCCCAGCTGCCGGCGTCGAGGCCGAAATCGGACCGGATTCCCGGGCCGAATACGCCGATAAAATAGGTTTGCCCTGCGCTCGACAGAAACGCGAGAAAAAAACCGAATCCAAGAAAACGGGGATTGGCGCGGGCGAAACGCCAGTAATCGACAAGCATCAGGTATTGTTGTTATGCCGGGTCATGAGGGACGCAACACTATCAGGAAACTTGTTGAAGACCCAAGCTTCCTGCAGCTGCCTGTCGTTTCGGGACGACGTTTGCCGCCGGGGGTACAGAAACCTTTGCGGTCAGGCCAGACCGAACAGTTTTTTTACCATCGCAGGCAGGCCGTTCGAGTCTTCCCGCTCGTTCGCAAAATACTGTTGCACCAGTTCCCTGCGTATCTTCTGCCGTCGACGTTCTGCACGATCTTTGCCGACAGCAACGCTTACCACCTGGGTAAAATCGTTGATCAGGCTATTATCGGTCGCTTCTGTCATATCGGTTGTTTTCGAATCACGTAATTTGGTTTTGTCGATCATTCCGCCAAGCCTGCAAAACTTAACTACAATCCTGCTGCTCGCAATCCGGCTCAATTTCTACAAATGGGCCGGTTTTGCAGGATATCAGCTAGCCTGCGGTGCGGCATCGCCCGTATGGGTTAAATTACCGGTTTCTCCGTTACTACGGAGGAACGGCTGATTACGCGAGCCCCGCCCTTCCAGAATCACTGGTTTTGCTGCGGAACGGTCGGGCGCTGAATCGGAAAGGGGCCCGGGGGTGGCTTGGGATAGGTATCGCCCGGCCTGTGCCCTCTGCCATCTCTGTCCTTTTTCTTTTTTTCTACGGGAATAATTTCCTCTCGTTCCAGCGCCTCTTCGAGCGCCCGGGCTTCTTCCTTTTCCCTGGCTTCCTGTTCCCGCGCCATGCGATCCTCCTCCATTTTCTTCAACTGCTCCTTAATGCGCTTATTGGCATCTTCGGTATCGACCGGGGTTACGTTCGCTTCGGGCACCTCGATTTCCTGGACTCCGGGTTCACTGTCCACAGGTTTTTGATCCGAGTAGTGCGTAACGCCTTCCTCATCGACCCACTTTTTGACCGTCTGCGCTTGCGCTGAACCTGCGGCATAAATCAAACCCAGAAGGATACTCGCGGTAATGACTGATTTTTTCATGTAGTCTGACTCGGTAATCGGACGGTGAATCGGTTATCCTGAACACAGCTTATATCTAATCTAATTAGGGCTACAAGCTGCATTTATCAAGTCCAGCAGAACACGGGTTTCGCGAAAGCACCGACAAACCGTATACTTTGTCCTCTTTAATAAGACGAAATCACAACCCGGGGCGAATATGGCGGCAATACATCCACAACTGGCTGACGACTGTATCCACCTGGGCCGCTTCCGCTTATGCCATCTGCTGTTAATGAACGATCGCAATTATCCCTGGTATATCCTGGTACCCGATCGCGACGACATCCAGGAAATTTATCAGCTGACGGCCAACGATCGCTTACAGTTACTCGCTGAATCCTGTTTATTGTCGGAATTCCTGATGGACGAGTTCGATGGTGACAAACTCAATGTCGCGGCACTGGGAAACCAGGTGCCGCAGCTGCACCTGCATCACATCGTCCGTTTTGAGACCGATCCCGCCTGGCCAACGCCGGTGTGGGGTAAACAACCGCCGTTGCCCTACACCGACGAGGCGCTGGACGAGATCAGATCGCTGTTCGCGCTCGCCGGGCTGCGCGGTTTCGAAACCCACCTCGACAGCTAGCTCGGATATGTCTAACTTTCCCGATCGTGAGTCGCTCGATATGACGCCACCGCCGCATCTCGAGGATATTGAAATCGCTACCGAAACGCTGCAATTCAACATGGCGTCGATCCCGACCACGGGTGCGCTGCTGCGCACGCTGGCACGGGCTAAACCGGCGGCCAACATCCTCGAACTCGGTACCGGCACCGGCATGGCAACTTGCTGGCTGCTCGACGGGCTCGATGCGGACGGGCACCTGGTTACGGTCGACATAGACCCGGTGGTGCAGCAGGTGGCCAAGATCAACCTCGGGTACGACCCGCGCATCAACTTCGTTGAACAGGACGGCAGCGAGTTTCTGCAAAATACGCAGACTCTCAGCTTCGACCTGATCTTCGCCGATGCGCTGCCGGGTAAATTCAGCGAGCTCGACGAAGCCCTGTCACTGCTCGCCGATGGCGGCGTCTATGTCTGCGACGACTTGATGCCGCAGGAAACCTGGCCCGAGGGCCATGCGCCGAAGGTTCCTGTTTATATCGAAACGATGCAGGCGCGTCCGGAACTCGAAGTCGAGTACTGGGAATGGTCCAGCGGGATTTTGCTGGCGCGCAAGATAGCTGCCTAGCGACTAAAACTTCTCCCGGCTGGTCCGTGGCCGGCATGGTCATTTTGTTGTTAAATCCGCGGCGAAACCTCGATAACTGCCCCTGCAACCGTCCCGCCGCAGGCGATTCCCGCAGAAAAGTGCCGATATTCAGTGCCCGTGGTAAGGCATAGCGCTACTTCGGGGGGAGCGATTGAAACGCGGCACGTCGCACGGCAGTCTGCAGTCTTCGAACGAACGGTAACACTGCATGAATTGGCGAAGGTGTTTTCACCCGTTTCTACATTTGCTGGCAATCGCAGGCCTGCTGCTGGCGAGTCCCGGGAGCGGCCGCGCGAGCGAGTCCGACCCCTGGACCTATGCCCATATCCCGCTCACCGACTCCGCCGCAGCGATTAGCGAACAACTTTCCAGATCGATAAAAACGGTTATCGATCGGGTCAACGCCACGCACCAAACCGATACCCGAACGCCTGACGATACAGCGCTGGAGTTCGCCTTTTTCGCCGAGTACCGGGCACAATTTATTCGTGATTACACCTGGGGCATGTTCGAACGCTGCATCGGCAGCAATAGCTGCGCCGGCTGGCCACCGATCGAAAGGATCCAGATGCACCCCGAGGAAAGCGTTTATGGTGCCGCGGATTGGCGATTTAGTCCCGCCCGTTTCCACCTCGCGTCGATTGTCAACGTGTGCGGTGTCCGTATGGGCGCCGACAAGCTGACACATTTTTTTGACGATGGATTTCACTATTACAACGCGTTGCGCAGCAAACGCAAGAAACTTGAACCGGAAGACGTCAGGCAACTGTCGATGGTCTTCGAACTCAGTTACATGGGCACCCGGATTACCGGCATAGTGAGCCGCGCCGACATCGAGGCCAACCTGGCTGGCGTGCAATACTACGGCGAGCTTTTCGGTGGCGAGTCACCCATGATCGGGCGCAACCTCGACGGTCGCCTGGTGATGCTGCGGCGCCCGGACATTTGCGACTA
>JAASSH010000380.1 GCA_021767985.1 Gammaproteobacteria bacterium
GAACAACGTGCCTTTCCATCTGCGGGATATCGATCCGAATGTCACGCCCTTCGTCATTTCCATGCTTTACCTGGGTTACCTGGTGGGAGCGCCGGTCTCTTTTTTCAGCGAATCTATCGGTCGGGTATGCGGCGACGAGCGCCGAGGCCTGCTGCTGGGACTCGTGGTACACGCCGGCGGGCTGGTGATGCTGCTGTTTGTTGCATTCCAGGGTCTGGTAGTGACGATGTTTTTCCTGGCCGCGGGATTTTTTCTGATTCACGCCCTGCTGTCGGGACTGGCCAATCACCTGGCGCGTGAACACAAGGGGGTGGTCAACGGATTATACGTGTCGATCTATTATCTCAGCGGCGCGCTCGGATCCTGGCTGCCAGGCTACCTGTACGAGGGCCTGGGCTGGCACGGCATGATAGTCCTGTTCACGCTGATCCTCGTGGTTTGCGCCTGGAGTATCAGCCGCTTCCAGTCTCAAACGAGCTGAACTCGCCGGCACGGCTGACAGACCGGGTCCCCGGCTTGACTTTCCCGTGACACTCAGGCGGTAGATACCGGGCCGGTGATATCTTCTTCCAGATTGACCTCCGCGGCGGCTTCCTCGACCAGCTCCTCGTGCGAGGACAGCAAAGCCTTGGCGCAGCTAACCAGGTTCTTCAAGGTGTCATCGACATAGTTAAAATCGTTCAACAACGAAGTCGCCATTTCCGGAGTGATGCGCTGGTCTCGCAATACTTCCGAGATATGCGAATTCAACTCGTCGTGCGAGGTTTTAATTTCCTTGCGCATCTTTTTCAGATCTCGCACCGCGAGTGCGTGATCGATATCATCTTCGTCCCGAACTTCGTAAATTTCGCGCAGGAGCAACGCTATCTGGTAGCGCAGACGGTTGTATTCGTCGCGAATGTGCTCGTTGTCGGACAACATGTACTTGGTCGCATTCTTACGCAAGTGTTTTATGTGCTTGACGCTTTCCACGATTTCGGTCGCGGCGTTGCGCAAACGGAACATCTCCTCGGCAAAAACGCTCGGAATCTCGGTCTGCGAGCGTGAAATAAACTCGACGATCGCGCCGTAAAGAACCTTGACCTTGGTCTCGTAAACTTCGTCCAGATCGAAGTCATGAACTTCGCGGTCGGCATCGATGGTTTTCTTCAGGTCTTCAGAATCCAGGATTTCTCGGCGATGCAAATTCATGCCATGGGCAATTACTTCGAAAGCCGAGTCAAACAAGTGCCAGACTTCCAGCTTCACCGCTTTCAGCACGGTTTCGGGAAACTCGAACGCGGCATCGTTGAGGTACCTGGGTTCGGCCGCGGTGAGCGCTTTTTCCGGTAAATACCTGACCAGGTTATCGGCCAGCCGATAGATAAATGGCACCATAACCAACACGCCTACCAAATTGAACAGGGTATGAAACACCGCCAGTTTCATCGTGTAGTTATCGCTCGCAATGCCGACCTTGCTGCTAACCGTATCCACGGCCCAGACAAACTGGCTGATAAACACGATCGCGATCACCCCGGTAACCACGTTGAAAATCAGGTGCGCGCCGGCCAGTCGTTTGCCCTGCACGTTAGCGCTCAGCGCTCCGATTATCGCGGTTATCGTCGTGCCCACGTTGGCACCAATAGCGAGCGCCAGCCCGTTTTCATAGGTAATCTGCCCGGCGGCGAGTGCGGTCAGGATCAACACCAGCGTTGCATGGCTCGATTGCATGACCACCGTCGCGGCGGCACCAATGCCTGCAAACAGAAATAATCCGGGATATCCGGCCACCGCCAGCGAGGCGAGGTCAAAACTGTCCTTGAAGGCTTCAAAGCCTTCTTTCATATAGTGGATGCCCAGAAACAGGAAACCGAGCCCCGCGAGAACCGAGCCGATGCCTTTCAGGTACTTCGATTTCTGAAACGCCAGCACGATCCCGAACACCAGCATCGGCATGGCATAGGCGGAAATCTTAACCTTGAGACCAAAGGCGGCCACCAGCCAGGCGCCGGTCGTGGTCCCGATGTTGGCGCCGAATATGATACCGATACCGGCAACCAGGGTGACCAGTCCCGCGCTGATAAAGGAAATTGTGATGACCGAAACCAGCGAGCTGGATTGCATGATCGTGGTCGAGACTACGCCGAAGAGCAGGCTTTTCCAGGTTTTGTCGGTGGTTGTTTGTAACAGTTTTTCGAGAAAACCGCCGGTGAATGCCTTGAAGCCTTCTTCCAGGAACAACATGCCGAACAGAAATATTGCGACTCCGGCGGCGATTTCCTTGAAGTCGGGACTGACCCAGAAGCCGTAGGCGAGTATCAGCAAAATGCTGGGGAGTAGTATTTTTTTTAGCATCGCTACCTCCTTTGGTCGGTATCAACGACCGGTTATATCGGGTTACAGCGCGAACTTTCCTTATTGTTAGTGACTATCTCCGTAATCTATTATCTTTGCCTGAGTATTGTCTCTCAGTCGGTTTGTTTTCGAGCCCGTAACACTTTTTCGCTAATGGTACCACAGATGTGGCTGTAACCGGATGTAGCTTGTGGCAGCGGAGGTCGTGGGAGCCAACGGATTGAGTGAGCGCAATCTCGAATTAGGATTGTTCTTGCTGCTGCCGGGGCTTAACATAATCGATCTGAGTCGAGGTTCGAAAACGTCGTCCCTGGTTTCAGAAACATTGAAATACCGGCACCGGCGGTTGATTTTCACCGGCTGTGGGACGGTGTTTAGTGCGCGGCGGGTCGAGAACGGTACTGAAAATGATGGCAAGAAAATCGGAGCGACAATGAAAAAGAGCATCAAGACACCCTTCATGGCGGCGCCGGATTACGGTCATTCGCTGTCCGGTTTTACCGTCAACCTGCTGAGTGCCGACCTGTCGCGGGCCCTGGTTTTCCAACGTGACGTGTTGCAGGCAGAAATCCTGCACGAGGATGAAGACCTTTTGATCGTCAGGGGTTACGGCAGCAACTGGATGGTGCATGCCGACCATACCTATGACAAGCATCCACTGCTGGCCGATACGCAAAACGAAGTCCGGCGCGGTGCCGGCGTCGAGCTGCGTTTGCATGGTTGCGATCCGGATGGCGTCGCCGAGCGTGCGCGAGAAAATGGGTTCAAGCTGCTCGACGGGCCACGTGATCAGCCCGATCACGGCCTGCGCGAGGCGCATATCGTCGACGCCGACGGTTACGTCTGGGTGCCGGACGTCCCGGTCTGAAGTATCGGGTCGCACGCGGAAACCCGGTTTGATGCGGGACAAAAAGGATATCCGGATTTTTTTCGCGCTATGGCCCGATGCGGATCTGCGCAGGCGGCTATCGCGTACCGCCCGCATGATGCCGGTCGAGCGCCCCGCGCGGCGCGTACCGGATTACAACCTGCACCTGACGCTGCATTTCGTCGGCAACGTATTTTTCGACGAACTCGACTGTCTGCAGCGAGCGGCGCGGCAGTTGACGGCACCGCGCTTCGAACTGGCCGTCGATTGTCA
>JAASSH010000073.1 GCA_021767985.1 Gammaproteobacteria bacterium
CAGGAAGCCATCGAGCTGTTTCATCGAGAAAACCCGAGCATTATTTTCATGGATGTCATGATGCCCATACTCGATGGTTATGAGGCAACGCGGCAAATCAAGGCGGCATCCGGCAATCAATTCGTGCCTGTCATCTTTTTGACCGCGATGAGCGACGAGGAAGCGCTGGCGCAATGTATCGAGGCCGGTGGCGACGACTTCCTGGTAAAACCCTACGACAAGCTTATCCTGCAGAGCAAAATTCGTTCGATGCAGAGGATCGCCGCGCTTAATCGGGAAGTCCAGGGCATGTACAGCATGATTCACCGCGAGCAGGAGATCGCAGAATCGGTTTTTGTCAATGCCATTCAAAGCTCCAATATCGAGAACCGATACATCAGGCAGGTGGTGCGCCCGGCTGGCATATTCAGTGGCGACATGGTGTTATCCGCCTATTCGCCATCGCGCGATCTGTATTTTCTGGCGGGTGACTTTACCGGTCATGGACTGCTTGCCGCACTCGGTGCAATGCCGGTATCCGAAGTATTTCGCGCCATGACCACCAAGGGCTTCAGCCCCGAGGAGATACTGACCGGGATAAATAAAAAGCTTAAATCCATGCTGCCCGTCGGTATGTTTTTCGGCGCCCAGCTAGTGGTCGTCAATCACGATCTCGAGCACGTGAGAGTGTTCAATGCGGGCATGCCGGATGTGATTATCGTCGACGGCGAGACCCACCAGATCAAGCACCGATTGAAATCGACCGGCTTGCCCCTTGGTGTCGACGCCAGCGTCGACACCAAGGAAATGCTGCAGTACGCGCCCATTTCATATAACGACAAGATCCTGATGCACAGTGACGGCCTCACCGAGGCGCGTAATCCGAAGGACGAGGAGTTTGGCGGCGAGCGACTGTTCGAGTCGATAGCACGCGCACCGAAAGACCAGATCTTCGACCAGGTCTTCAAAGATCTCGACCAGTTTTGCGGCAGCATCACCACCCAGGCAGACGACGTCACGCTGGTCGAAATCACTTGCGTGCACGACGTGCTGCCCGAAATCGAGGTGCACGATTACATCAAGCCGTCGACCCATATGATTGGCGACCGCGGGGAATGGAAACTATCGATGCGCTTCAACGGTAGCCGCCTGCGCGAAACCAATCCGGTACCAATACTGGTCAGCCACCTGATGGAAATGGAAGAGCTCGAGGCCGAACGTCAATCGCTGTTTACAGTTATGACCGAGCTATATGTTAATGCCCTCGATCATGGTGTACTGGGTCTGGATTCAAAGCTGAAAGCCGACCCGGATGGTTTCGAAACTTATTTTCAAACTCGTGAAAGCCGACTCTCGAGCCTCGACAGTGGTTACGTCATTTTTAACCTGTCGATAGAACAGGAGTCTACCCGGCGCAGCATATTGCTGCGTATCGAGGACAGCGGTAAAGGATTCGATTATAAGAACCAGGAGCTTCGGCGATTACAGGATACCGATCTCAGCGGTCGCGGAATCATGCTGATCAGGGATTTATGCGAATCGCTCGAGTATCATGGCAAAGGCAATATCGCGATCGCACGCTTTAGCTGGAGCACCAGCTAAGGCTCAGAACACCGGGCAACGCTGCCAGCCGGCCTCGCTACTGCGATAATTCGAGGCCAACCAGGTAATTCATGATATTGAGCATGCGCTCGTTACTGCCGGCAAGCGAAGCCGATACCAGGTATTTACCGTTAACGATGACCGCGGGCACGCCACGGTGGCCATAGCGTTTCTCTTTCTGGATATTCTTACGGATCTGGGTTTCAACCGGAAACGAAAAATAGTTTTCGCGAAACAGTTTCTCATCGAGTCCCTGCTCTGCCGCAAACTTGGCCAGGCTATCGAGGTCCATTATACGCTGGCGCTTCAGATGAATCGCGTCGAACAGCGCCTTGTGGGTTTGATCATGCGCGTTCATCATCTTGAAAGTATAGTAGGCACGCGCATGCTCGATCCAGCGCGGGTTCAGCGCTGACGGCAACTGCTCGAATACGACGCCCTCGGGAAGACTGGCGGACCAGCGTTCGACAAAAGGCTCGAAACGAAAACAGTGCGGGCAGCCGTACCAGAACACTTCGGTAACCACGACCTTGTCGGGTTGCGACGTCTTGACCGCCGGGGAGATCGTCTGGTAATCGGTGCCTTCGACGAAGGTCGATTGCGCCAGTGCGCTTCCCGAAAGCAGCAGCAGGGTAGCTATACCCATGAACCAACGCTTGATCATAATTAATTCTCCTGAAACAAATCCAGTCTCTAGAGACAGGATTAGGCGCGATTAGTTTAATCGCAGCGTAATTGCAACCAGGTTAATACCCGCTGAACAAATGAGTTACTGGATGCCTGCGATGTAGGCAGCGACGGCTTCCATTTCCTGGGCCGACATGCGCGCGGCCGCATTACGCATCATCCGACCGGCATCATTCGCACGCAGACCTTCCTGGAAAGCCTTTAGCTGGGTTACGATGTATTCAGGATGCTGTCCTCTCAGCGCGGGCCAGCCGGCAGGACCGTTGCCCTTTCCGCTTGGCGCATGGCAACTCATGCAGGCGGCGACACCGGTTTCGGTGATTCCGCCACGGTAGATATTTTCGCCGGTCTCTATTAGTTCCGCATTGAAAGCCGCCGATTTGGGTTGCTGGCTCTCGTAATATGCCGCCAGATTCTTCATGTCGTCTTCGTTCAGCAATGCAACCATGCCGGTCATCGAGGCATTATTGCGCCGGCCTGCTTTGTAATCGCTGAGCTGTTTATAGAGATAAGACGCGTGCTGGCCGGCAAGCGATGGCCAGGCAGAATTGTTGCTGTTTCCGTCCGCCCCATGACAGGCCGCACAAACGGCGCTTTTCGCTTTACCAGCCTCTATATCACCAGCGCTCGCGGCAAACGTCATCAGGCCCGACACGGCCAGCACGATGGCTCCAATATGGCTCGCTTTCATTATTTCTCCTGGGGAAAACGTACGGAAATTTTGGGCGCAAATGTATATCATACCCCGGCCGCTCGTTCAACAATAACCCGGTAGCAATCATGAGTATTTCCTTCAAGCAGGCACGGTTTGTTACCAGCGCCTTCGAATTGTCGCAGCTATTGCCGGACTCGGGGGCCGAAGTCGCATTCGCCGGGCGTTCGAATGCTGGCAAGTCGAGCGCGATTAACTGCCTGACGCGACAGAAAAACCTGTGCAAAACCAGCAAGACGCCGGGGCGCACGCAGCTCATCAATTTTTTTGAGCTCGATCCCGAACGTCGGCTGGTCGACCTGCCCGGCTACGGGTTTGCCAAGGTATCGAAGAAAATGCGTAATCACTGGGACCAGGTGCTATCCAGCTTTTTGCTGGAGCGCGCGGCGCTAAAGGGTCTGGTCATCGTGGTCGACATACGCCGGGGTATTACCGATCTCGACCGGGCGTTAATCGACATGATAGGCCACAGCCTGCCGCTGCATATTTTATTGACAAAATCTGACAAGTTGTCGCGCTCTGCGATCTCGAAAGCGGTCGCCGCAGCAGAATCGCAATTGATCGCTCCCGATCAAAGCGTATCCACCCTGTCGGTTGTAAACCGCCAGGGTCTCGAACAACTCGAGCAAAAATGTCGCGAATGGCTGGTTATTGAATGATCGGTCATTAACCAGACAAAAAAGCCCTGGCAGATAACTGCCAGGGATAAACGTGTGGCCCGGATGGGGTTTCCGGACCGTTGTCCGCTCATAGGAGGGAGAACGGACATAGCGCTGGGCTAAAGCGCTACTTCAAATAGACATCTTTTCGGTGTTTAAGTTCCCCTGAACTCGCCAGCCAGATGCCTGTAATACGATCAATATGGGGCAGGAATGGATTATTTCAACCCACTCACCCTGCTCTACAAATTTATACGCATCCTGTCCGACTCCGGATCTCAATAAAACACCAGTACAGCTGAAAATCTTCGGCCTCTGGTCACCGGAAATTGACAAATTATTCGCTTTTTTACCACGAACAGCGCCTGAATTGCGGATGCAACAGCCTTTAGTGTGCCTGGTTCCAGTTAGCGCCGACGCCGGCGTCCACTTCCAGCCCGACCGACAACTCGGCAGCGCCGGTCATGAGTCCTGCGATGGCGTCTCTGCAGTCTTCTACTTCACTGTCGACAACCTCGAATACGAGTTCGTCGTGTACCTGCATGATCATTTTGCAGGCATCGCCGTGGTCATTGAGCCAGGCATGCACCCGAATCATGGCGCGTTTAATGATATCCGCCGCGGTGCCCTGCATCGGGGCGTTGATCGCGGTACGTTCGGCGTACTGACGCACGTTGGCGTTGCGTGCATTGATATCGGGCAGGTACAGCCGGCGCCCGAACACGGTTTCGACGTAACCCTGGTCACGCGCACGCTGCTTGGTTTCTTCCATGTAGCGCCTGACCCCCGGATAGCGTTCGAAATAGGTATCGACGTACTGCTGCGCCTCGTTGCGACCGATATTCAGCTGCTTGCCGAGACCAAAAGCCGACATACCGTAAATCAGACCAAAATTGATCGCCTTGGCGGCACGGCGCTGCTCGGCGCTTACTTTATCGAGTTCGGACCCGAAAACCTCGGCCGCGGTTGCGCGATGCACCTCCAGCCCCCTGGCAAAAGCATCGAGCAGGCTCTCGTCGGCCGACAGGTGGGCCATGATGCGCAGTTCTATCTGAGAGTAATCCAGCGCCAGGATCTTGCAGCCCGATGGCGCAACAAAAGCCTCGCGGATTCGTCGACCCTCGGCGGTACGCACCGGGATGTTCTGCAGGTTGGGACTGGTTGAGGACAACCGTCCGGTAGACGCAACCGCCTGCTGGTAAGATGTATGAACGCGCCCCGTGTTTGCGTTGATCTCCTGCGGCAGCTTTACGATATAGGTCGACATTAGCTTGTTCAGGCTGCGGTGCTCGAGAATCAGGGCTGGTATTTCATAATCCGCGGCCAGCTCCTCGAGCACGTCTTCCGCTGTCGACGGCTGCCCCTTGGGCGTCTTGCGCAACACCGGCAACTCGAGCTTTTCGAACAGGATTTCCTGAATCTGCTTGGGTGAGCTCAGGTTGAATACCTCTCCTGCCTGTTCATAGATCGACTGCTCGATCCGCTGCAGCTGCCTGTCAATTTCCCTGCCCTGTTTTTGCAGCATGTCCGGGTCGATTAAAACCCCGTTTTGTTCTACATCGAGCAATACATCGACCAGCGGCATTTCGATATCGCGATAAACCGCCTCGAGAGTTTCGTGCTCCCGCAATCCGGCCTCGAGAACCTGGTGCAGTTGCAGCGTGATATCGGCGTCTTCCGCGGCATAATCACTGGCCTGGTCGAGCTCTATGAGATCGAAAGTCTTCTGTTTAGCGCCCTTGCCGGCAATATCCTCGTAATGAATGGTGTCGCGACCTAGATAATACTTGGCCAGCGCATCCATATTGTGACGACTCGCGGTCGAGTTAAGCACATAGGACTCGAGCATGGTGTCATGCGCAATACCACGCATGCGAATGCCTTCGCTAATTAAAACGTGCGCGTCGTACTTGATATTCTGACCGATCTTGCCGATCGCGGAATCTTCCAGCAGCGGCCCGAGCGCGTCCAGCACCAGGGACTTGTCGAGCTGTTTCGGAGCGCCTTCGTAAGCGTGACAAAGCGGTATGTAACAGGCCTCACCCGCTTCCAGGCAAAGCGAAATACCCACCAGTTTTGCGTGCATGTAATCGATACTGGTGGTTTCGGTATCAATGGCAAAACTATCGGCCTTGCGCAGGCGCTCCAACCAACGGTCGAAGCTTTTTCTGTCGAGCACGCATTCATAGTTGACGTCGGCTTTAGGTGTCGGCGATTTATCTTCCCCGGCTTCGCCGCCTTCAACTTCCTCATACCAGCGGCTGAATCCAAACTCACGGTAGTAGGCGGCCAACTCTGCCGGATCCCCTGGCCGCTGTTGCAGTTCGTCTATTTCGATGCCGGTATCGCAATCGAGCTTGATTGTTGCAAGCTCGTAGGACATCGGCAGAAATTCCAGTGAGTCACGCAGGTTTTCACCAACCTTCCCACCTATGTCATTGGCATGCTTCATAACGCCCTGCAAACTACCATATTCTTCGATCCACTTTGCTGCTGTCTTTGGCCCCACTTTTGGTACACCAGGAATATTATCGGAACTGTCTCCCATTAAAGCGAGGTAATCGATAATCTGGTCGGCTCGCACCTGAAATTTTTCTACAACTGCCTCCTCATCCATAAAGTGGTTATTCATCGTATTGATCAAGCGAACATGCTCATTCACGAGCTGCGCCATGTCCTTATCGCCGGTAGAAATAAGCACCTCATAGCCTTGCTCGGTAGCCTGTTTGCTCATGGTTCCGATCACGTCATCGGCCTCGACTCCATCGATGCTGACTAGCGGTAATCCGCGAGCCTTGATAATTTCGTGTAAGGGTTCGATTTGTTCTCGCAGGTCATCCGGCATCGGTGGTCGGTTAGCCTTATACTCGGGATAGATATCGTTGCGGAAGGTCTTACCCTTGGCATCGAACACGACTGCTATCCTGTCGGGCTGTTCTTCCTTCAACAGCTTGTTCAGCATGTTGAGAACAATATATATAACACCTGTAGGTTTGCCTGACGGGCTGGTGAGATTTACACCTCTAGCGTGATAGGCGCGAAAAAGGTAGGAACTACCGTCAACCAGCACCAGTTTTTTTTGTTTCTCTTGATTCATGTAGTTGCGCTAAACTGCCGTTCCCTGAGACTGGATCATATTACAGCCGCATCGGCGACTTCGCCAGTTTGCGCTTTTGACTGGCGAGATTAATGTCTGTATTCACCACCGTCGAGCAATCCCAACTCGAACAATTCCTGGTCCGTTACGATATCGGTAAGGCCCGTGGTTTCCGACCGATCCCCGATGGGATCACCAATACCAACTACCAGCTCGAAACCGATCTCGGTGATTTCGTGCTCACGCTTTACGAGCATCACAGCGATGACGAACTCGACTACATGCTCGGCTTACAGCGGCACATGGCTGCCAAATCCGTCCTTTGTCCGGCACCGGTCGAAGACCGTCGAGGCGATTTCTACTCGATACTAAACCAGCGGCCCGCGGCCATTATTCGTCGCCTGCCAGGTGCTGTAATAGTCACACCAGACGCACAACACTGCGCCCAGGTCGGTACCGAGCTGGCGCGGTTTCATCTTGCCGGGCAGGACTACGAAAAACATCGGAATAATCCACGCGGCATCGACTGGCTGCTGGCCGCGGGCGACATGCTGGAAGACAATATCAGCGTCGATGACCAGTTATTGTTCGATTCGACGCTGCGGGATTATCGGAACTTCGATTGCTCGGCGCTGCCTCGAGGCGCGATTCATGCCGACCTGTTCCATGACAATGCCCTGTTTGTCGATGGTCAGCTAAGTGGCATCATCGATTTCGACTATGTTTGCGAGGAAAGCTTCGCTTTCGATATCGCGGTGATGCTAAACGACTGGTGTATCGATAGCCAGGGGCAGCTGGACGAGGCTCGGGTCGCTGCGATACTAAACGCTTACCAGGCGCAACGACGGTTAGAGCCTGAGGAAATCGAGGCTCTGCCGCTAATGTTGCGGTTCGGGGCTTTGCGGTTCTGGCTGTCCCGGCTTTATGACAAGGTCTTCCCGTTACACGGCGAATTAACTTTTATCAAGAACCCTGCCGAGTTTCGAGATTTGTTGTGTCTGCGCAGTGGCCAGCAGGAATCGTTGCGAAAATCATTCCTCCAACACCGTATGAAGTAACAAGCCGGTTATTTTCCAATGCAAAAAGTGGAAAAAATCCTGCCCAGTAGATCGTCGCTGGTGAATTCGCCCGTGATTTCGTTCAGATGTCTCTGAGCACCGCGCAGGTCTTCCGCCATCAGCTCCCCCGATCGCGTGTCATTGAAAGTAGCGGTCGCCTGGCGAATGCACTCGAGCGCTCGCTGCAGCGCATCGACATGGCGCCGCCTTGCCATAAACGCCTGCTTGTCCTGGTTAAAGTCCGAGATTTGCCCCGTTATGCGTTCTATCAGCGATTCCATACCGGCCCCGCTAACTGTCGAAATATAAAGCGCATCGTCAACAGAGGCTGGTCCCGGGGCG
>JAASSH010000074.1 GCA_021767985.1 Gammaproteobacteria bacterium
GCTCCTTGTAGCCGTGCAGTAAGCCGCCGGTGAGCTTGTAATACCACTGGTCGGATTCGAAGGCGCGCCATTTCTGGCCCAGGTACAGGTACTGGGAATCCTGTCCGAAGGAATTGTCGAATATCGCCAGGCCCCAGAGACGGCTGCCCCCCAAACCGTTTTCGAACCCGAGCATGTTCTGGTCGTTAACGTGGTCGGGGTCGGGATCGTAGTGGGTGGTATAAAGCGAGGTGTAAACATAGGATTCCTCGGCGTTAAGGGGTTTGAGTTCAGGAAACCACCGGGAGCCTGAATTTCCCTCGGCCAGGGCGGGAGCGGCGAAAAGTGCCGTCAGGATTAAAAGCAGAGACGGCAATACAATCTTGCTAAGCCCTGGCCTTTGGTCAACGCTTACGATGCGCCCGGTTTCCCGGGTTGTTCTTTGCTTTAGATCGAGATATACCATCGCCGCCTTGCTTCAGTTCAAACTAATCTATCGAAAACTATAGGCGTGGCCACTGGAAAGCGATAATCCGCACACGCCAATCGCTTATCCGGCCGGTCGATATCAATATGCCTGCTCAGCACACGGCAGGTCAGGCAAGTTATTTGGTGCTGAAAACCCTGGCCCACTCCTCGGCCGACAGGAATTCCTTGAGACGGGCTCTTAGTTTTACGCTTCGGTTTTGCGACGCATACCATTCGAGATTGAGCGCTTCGAGCGTCTGCTGTATCTGCCCTGAACCAGCCGCGTGATCTCGATAGAGGTCGCTCAAACTGTCGCCGGAGTCGATAAATATCTCGTTAAAATCTTTGACTTCGGCCCTGAGCTCGTCCATCACCTGTTCGACCCCGGCAACGCGGGCGGGATCTTCGACCACCAGTTCGACCCGGTCGCCGATCAGGTCGACGCCGTTGGGGGTAATCATCGAGCCGCCGAGCAGGCCTGCGCCGAGCAGAAGCGAGGTTAGAATCGTGGCATGCATGCTAAATACCTCCCGCCGCGCGGTTGTAGATCATCTGGCGAGGGTTGAAATAATCGAGCTGGAACTCGGCGATCACCTGCCATTCTTCGGCGCTGGTCGCAGCCTTCATTTTTGCGACCAGTTCGATGAAGCGCAGCAGCTTTTGTGCGCGCTCGCGATTGTAGTAGTCGATCATTTCGATCATGATTTCGCGGCTTGAATCGTAGTCTGCATTGAGCGATTTCAGCTCGCGTCGGTACTGCTTCATCATCGCCGTGGTTTCCTCGACCAGGCGATCCCGCTCCTCGAGCAGCGCCAGCAGGCGTTCGGCCCGGGCCGGGTCGGCTACCGTCGCCTGGATCAGCGCGGTTTCGCTGGCACGCATTTGCACCGGGTCGGGAGCCGGCTTGCTGCAGCCAAGCACGGCAATCGTCATAACTGCGATCAGAGTCGTCTTCCTGAGTAACACGATACGATTCCATTGACTGGGTTCGGGATATTCTATACGCCGATCCCTGACCGCGAAAGCATATGCGGCCCGGCGCGGTGTGTGTCGAGCAGCGCGCCGTAGTTCAGCATCCGGCTGCATCAAGCGCCGGATTGCCATCGGTACTTTTCGCCGGCATTCCGCCGACGCGGGAAATTTAGCGAAAATATTCTAAACTTCCTGGCAGTGATGAAAAACGTGAACCTGCCATCGGGAAACAGCATGCCGGCATTCGGGCTCGGCACCTGGCGCATGGGCGAGCATCCGGACCAGTTTCAGCACGAAGCGGACGTGATTCGCGCCGCGCTCGATATGGGCGTCACGCTGCTCGACACCGCCGAAATGTACGGCGAGGGCGGCGCCGAGGAAGTGATCGGCGAAGCGATTCGCGGCCGCCGTGACGAGCTTTTCCTGGTCACCAAGTTTTACCCGCACAACGCGAGCCGCCACGGCGTTATGGAGGCCTGCGAACGCAGTCTGCGGCGCATGGATTGCGACAGCATCGACCTCTACCTGCTGCACTGGCCGGGCAGCGTGCCGCTGTCGCAAACCTTCGAGGCGCTGCACGAACTGCAGGCGCAGGGCAAGATTCGCGACTTCGGTGTCAGTAATTTCAATCTTGCCGACCTCGAGAAAATTCCCGAGACCGACCAGACCATGCTGGGCTGCAACCAGGTGTTTTACAACCTCGCGCATCGCGAAGTCGAGTGGGAAGTGTCCGCCTGGTGCCGCGAACGCGGTATCCCGGTAATGGCTTATTCGCCGCTGGACCAGGCGAGCTCGCTGCTGCATTCCGAGGCGATAGCCGGGATTGCCGACAAGCACGCGGCCAGCCCGGCGCAAATTGCGCTGGCCTGGTTGTTACACCAGCCGGATACGGTCGTGATCCCCAAGTCGGCGCGCGCAGCGCGCATCCAGGAAAACCTCGACGCGGTAGCGATTGAGCTCAGTGATAAAGACCTGTCCGCACTCGACAATGCCTTTCCGGCACCCGACCAGCCGGTGAGGCTGGGCATGCGCTAGTTGAGGCCTGGTCCCTAAGGCAGCTTCGCCGCTTTCTTCACCTGGCATGGCAGTGCACCCGGATCGAAACTGTCGGAATCATCCTTTGAAATGGTAGTATCTGGCCCTGGCTAATTTTTCGGGGCGGATGCAATACCATGAACTCTCAAACCCGTCGGCGCAGGCTGCGCGACATCTTTAATGGCGATCGTTGTATTCATCCCGGGTCGGTTTACGATCCGCTGTCGGCGCGCGTGGCCGAGGACCTGGGCTTCGAGGCCGGCATGTTCGCGGGCTCCACCGCATCGCTCACGGTACTGGGCGACCCCGACATTATTCTGCTGACGCTCTCCGAGTTTGCCGGCCAGGCGCATCGCATTTGCCGCGCCGGCGAATTGCCGTTGATCGTCGATGCCGATCACGGCTATGGCAACGCCCTCAACGTCAAGCGCACCGTCGAAGAACTCGAAACGGCGGGTGTGTCCTGCCTGACGATCGAGGATACGCTGCTGCCGAAGCGCTTCGGCGCCACGGGTACCGAGTTTTTATCGGTAGAAGAGGGCGTCGGCAAGATGAAGGCGGCGCTGGCCGGGCGCCAGGATCCCGATCTGATCGTGCTCGGCCGCACCAGCGCGGTTGGCGTCAACGGGATCGATGACGGCATCCGGCGCGCGCGCGCCTACCTCGATACCGGTGTCGACGGCATCATGTTCGTCGGCGTCAAGACGCGCGCCGAACTGGAGGCGATTGCCGCCGAGATCGAGTCGCCGATCATGCTCGGTGGCTCCGGCCCTGAACTGAAAGATCCGGACTACCTGGCGCAACACGGGGTGCGGATTTCATTGCAGGGGCACCAGCCGATCATGGCGGCGGTGCAGGCGATGTATACCACGCTCAAGGCGCTGCGCGACGGCAGCCCGCCGTCCGAGCTCGAGGGTGTCGCTTCGGCAGAACTGATGAAACAGCTAACCCGTGGCGCGCGGTACCAGGCCTGGCAGGATGAATTCCTCTCCTGAATGGATTTGGTGACAAATGCGTCTCGTGCGCATTACCATCGGCCGTTGGATGACTTCCCCGGGCAGGGTAAATTGAGACCTATGGCGGCTCGACCATCTGGATTGGCAAGAATGTTGTTGCAAATGATAATCATTTGTCACCGACCCTTTTCGTTCTTTTTGATGATGTTGATTTTGGGTGCCTGTTTGATCGGTAGCCGGGCCGTTGCAAGTGAGGGAGGAAGCGACAATCAGACGACTGAAAGTAAGTTAGTAATCATACCGCCCGCCGATTTTTATCCCTACTATTTAGCCGATCCTCGCCGTGCCAGGACCTCCATCGGCCTGGTTAGAATGATCGATAACGGTATCGAGGAGACAGGTGACACGCGGTTTAATCACAGCCTGGGACGACGTTTCGGTCTTCTGCGTTTCGGCGATGAGCAAAGCTACAGCGCCTGGCAACTTGATCTTGAAGT
The DNA here is from genome assembly GCA_021767985.1 of Gammaproteobacteria bacterium. Taxonomy (GTDB): domain Bacteria; phylum Pseudomonadota; class Gammaproteobacteria. The sequence goes on from JAASSH010000074.1 coordinate 3,908, forward strand.
TGGTTACTTCACCAACTTCGATATCGAGGACAAGACGGATAACATCGGCTGGGATGGAATTTATGGTTTGCTGCTTTCGCGCCGATTGTCGCCAGACTTTTTTGTTCGTTTTGGCACGCTGCACGATTCCGCTCACCTGGGTGATGAGTACATCGAGGAAACCGGCCGAGAGCGCATTCGTTACACGCGTGAGGAGCTCGTGGCCGGTTTTGCCTGGCTGCCATCACCGAGATCGAAGCTGTACACCGAACTGGGTTGGGCATGGCATCCCAGAGATGAGATGGACCCGCTTCGCTGGCAGTTTGGTGCCGAATATTACGGCGCCGAGAATGACCTTTATCTGGGTTTGCCATGGTATGTCGCAACCGACCTGGGCCTGTTTGAAGAACGGGATTGGGAGCCGGCCGTTACACTGCAGGTAGGCTTGATCTATGCGACGGGTAACGCGACCGAAAGATATCGCTTCGTGCTGGAAGCTTACGATGGCCGATCGGTAATGGGCGAGTTTTCCTTCGAGGACGAGTCTTACGTATCAATCGGCGTGCATTACGATTATTGATCTTTAAGCACTGGGACTGCCGAGGCACAAAGATTTCTACTTAGCTCTGGGCGAAGTAATTCTGCAGGAAGGTTTCGAACGAGATATCGTCAGTGCGCTCGATCTCGTGCTGGCGCTCGATCGAGCGTTGCGCCTGCTGCTCGAAGTCAGCCAGTTTATCGGCCTCCAGCGGCCGCTCGGCAAATCCCTGCTGGTGCTCGCGCGACTTGCGCAGGGCGAAATGGTAAAACTCTTCCTTGTTCTCGGCCATGTCCGCGAGCATTCTCGCCGACGGCGTCAGGTCCGGATCCGCGATCTTGGCGCGCTGTGTTTGCAGCGCATCGCCGTAGCAGTGCCTGCCGGCACTCTTGTCCAGCAGGTCGCAAGCGGCCGCCATCTGCTCGAAAATCTCGTTGGCCCAGTCGCGCAGCAGCACTTCGCCGCCGACGCGCCTCAGTTTTAACTGCGGGTCGCGACCGCGCACGGCCACCTCGTTGATATTGTGTTTGATAGCGGCCAGTTCGTCGTCGTTATAGGGTTCGCTGGGCGTCAACAGGCTGAACAGCAGGAACGATTCGAGGAAGCGCATCTGCTCTTCGCTGATGCCGAGCGGCTGGTAGGCGTTGACGTCGAGCGAGCGCAGCTCGATATAGGCGACACCGCGCCTGGCCAGCGCCAAACTCGGTTTTTCCTCGCCCTGCAAAATCTGCTTCGGTCGTACGCTCGAGTAATACTCGTTTTCGATTTGCAGGATATTGGCGTTGAGCTGCTGCCATTTGCCGTCCCTGACCATGTCGATTTTTTCGTACTCGGGGTAGGGCGTCGAAATCGCGTGCGTCAGGCTGTCGACGTAGCCTTGCAGGCTGTTGTAGTCGACCCTGATCCCGGCTTCGCCTTCCTTGTTGTTCTGGTAACCGATGTCGCCCACGCGCAGCGAGGTCGCGTAGGGTGCGTAGTAAGAATATTCCTGCCACTTCTCGAGCGAGGTCGGGGCGGCCTGCAGGAATGACGCGCAGATCGCGGGTGAGGCGCCGAACAGGTAGGGTACCAGCCAGCCGAATCGCTGCAGGTTGCGCACCATGCCTATATAGGATTCGGAAATAAAGCTGCGCGCATCGCTTTCGTCGCCGACTACCGACTGGAACTGTGACCAGAATTCCTCGGGGTAGGAATAATTGAAATGCACCCCGGCGATGGCTTGCATCATGCGCCCGTAGCGGTGCCCGAGCCCGCGGCGATAAGCGGTTTTCATTTGCGCCGCGTTGGACGTGCCGTACTGCGCGATGCGAATACTGGCATCGCCCTCGACCACGCAGGGCATGCTGGTGGCCCACAGGATTTCGTCATCGAGCTGGCTGTAAACGAAACGGTGCGTGTCGTCGAGGAACTGCAGGGTGTCGGCAAAATGGTTAAACGGCGGGGTAACGAATTCCAGCAGGGCTTCCGAGTAATCGGTGGTGATGCTCGGGTGCGTCAGCGCGGAACCGAGCCCGGCCGGGTGCGGCGTCTGCGAGATACTGCCGCCGACCGCAACGCGCAGGCTTTCCTTTTCGAGGCCGACCTTGCGGCCCTGTAAAACCTTCTTGACGTCGCTGTTCAATAAATGCACGACGCGTTGTTCGATAGCGGGGTTCAATTTATCGTCCTGAAGTGTGGCTGAGCGTGATTGTGCCTAGGTCGTCGGGCGGATGCAAAAGTTTCAGAGCGGCCGGCGTTAGCCGGCCTGCTGACGCCGCAGTATGCCGGTCAGGCATCCGACATTGCCGGCCGCCAGGGTCAATTCGTCGGTCGGCGTGGTCAGGCATTCGATGCCCATGTCCTCGAAGCAGGCCTGGACTTTCGGCAGGCCGCCTACCATCAGGATGCGTCGCGGCCCGAGCGTGACGAAGTTGACGCCGCGATAGCTTTCCGGATCGTCGACGAAGGGTGGAAATTTGACCTGGTAGCCGCGCTCCTGCAGCAGGCGCACGGTGCGGTGCGGCGTGCGTCGCGGCCAGCAGATCGCGAGATCTTTATCGACGATACGCAGCAGGCTCATGAAGTGCATAATGCCGAACGGCGAATCGACCGCGATCAGCTCGATATCGAGCTCGGCCAGCAGGTTGCCGATTTGCGTGATGGCGGCGTCGTTGGTGCGCAGGCCGCGGCCGATCATCGCTGTATTTTCGTCGATCCACATCAGGTCGGCGCCCTCGAAGGTGCTGGTGCCGGTCAGGGTCTTCAGGATCGGGATGCCCAGGTCGGCGAGCTTGCGCGCCACCCAGCGCTCCTCGGCGGCGCGCACGGTCGATGCCGGCCGCGCCAGGATGGCGCCCTGCGGGGTCATGACGAACAGGTCGGCGCAAAACATCAGGTTCGGCTGGCACGGCAGTTCCGGCTCGAAGAAATGCACTTCGACACCCTGCGCGCGGTAAGCCTCGACCATCGCGTTGTGCTCGTCCTGCGCCTTCGGCACGTCCACCGGTGCCAGCATTTGCACCGCCTCGGGGTCGTCCTGGGCCGCGTTCAACTCGTCGCCCGGGCAGTGCAGTAACACCGACTCGAGTTGGCGCCACTCGGAATCGATGCCGCAACCGCCCCAGATGTCGCCCAGTTCCTGCTGATGCGTGGCGTGGCGCTGCGACCAGTTTTCGCCGCCGTAAGCCGCGGTGCCGAACGTGCTCGGGGCTTTATCTTCGTTCGCCATATTCAATCAGCCTGCAATTGCGTTTCGACCAGCGTCACCCAGAAATCCGCGCCGATACTGAGGATGTCGTCGTTAAAATCGTAGGACGGGTTATGCAGGCTACAGCCGCCTACGCCTTCCTCGCCGTTACCCAGCAGCAGGTAGGCGCCCGGACGGGCCTGCAGCATGTAGCCGAAATCCTCCGAGGCCATGATTGGGCGGCTGTCGCCCACGACGTTTTCCGGGCCGACGACCAGGCGCGCCGTCGCCGCCGCGATGTCGGCCTCCGCCGGTGTATTGATCGTGGGTACGAAATTGCGCCGGTAGCTGAATTCGTAACTCGCGCCATGCGCGGCACAGATTCCGCTGACGATGCGCTCCATCGTCGACTCGATGTGGTCCTGTACCGCCGTGGTCAGGGAGCGGGTGTCGCCTTTCAGAACCACCTGGCCGGGTACCACGTTGACGGTGCCGTTGGTGACGAACTCGGTGAATGACACCACCCCGTTGTCGATCGGGTCCATCGTGCGCGACACCAGCGACTGCATCGCGGTCACGATTTCGGCGCCGATGACGATCGCGTCCTTGCCGAGATGGGGCATGGCCGCGTGGCAGCCGACGCCGTTGACGGTGATTTCGAAATTATCCTCGGCGGCCATGATCGAGCCCGCGCGCACCGCGAATTTGCCGACCGCGAGCGACGGGAAGTTATGGATGGCGTAAACCGCGTCGACCGGGAAACGCTCGAACAACCCGTCCTCGATCATCGCGCGGGCACCGTCGCCATGCTCTTCGGCGGGCTGGAAAATAAACACCGCGGTGCCGTCGAATTTACCCTCGGCGGCGAGGTATTGCGCGGCGCCCAGCAGCATCGCGGTATGGCCGTCGTGGCCGCAGGCGTGCATCTTGCCCTCGTTGACTGAACGGTGTTCGAAGTTGTTCTGCTCGTGGATTTTCAGCGCATCCATGTCGGCGCGCAAACCGATCGCGCGCTTGCCGCTGCCTTTTTTCAACACGCC
>JAASSH010000075.1 GCA_021767985.1 Gammaproteobacteria bacterium
GCCCGACGGGTATCGATATCCGCGACGGCCTGCAGTACGAATGCATCGCCTGCTCGGCCTGCATCGACGCCTGTGACGAAATCATGGACAAGATGTCCTACCCGCGCGGCCTGATTCGATATACCACCGAAAATTCTGCACTTGGAAAAAAACAGCATATCCTGCGTCCGCGGGTAATGGTTTATGCTGCCATACTGCTGATTCTCTTCGGCGCCCTGTTGACCAACCTGTTGCAGCGTATCCCGCTCGAGCTCGACGTCATCCGCGACCGTAATACGCTCTATCGCGAAACCCGGGACGGTCTGATCGAAAACGTCTACACGCTTAAAATTCTCAATATGGATTCGAAGGCGCACCGGTATATACTGTCTGCCGACGGCATCGAGGGCATGAAACTATTACTCGACGAACCGGAAATCGAAGTCGATGCAGGCACGGTTCTCGAGTTGATAGCGCGCCTCCAGGCGGACGAGTTCAACATGGAGGAGCGCAGCGTAACGGTCGAGTTCCAGCTGCAGGCAGTCGAAGCCAACCATTTAACGACCACCGAAGAAGCGCGCTTCGTCGGACCGGGGAAAAACTGATGAATACGATTCAAGGCGAACCCAAGAGCTGGAAACGGGAACCCATGGTCTGGCTGCTGATCGCGATTCCACTCTCGGCAGTCATCATGGGTGTGGTGATGATGACACTCGCGATCCAGTCCTACTCGGGGCTCGTGGTCGACGATTACTACAAGAAGGGCAAGCAAATCAACCGCGTGATCGCTCGCGACAAGTTCGCTTATGAACTGGGACTGGCCGCCGGTATCAATTTCGCTCGCGATGGCATGGTCGAGGTGCGCTTTGATCCCGAGGTCCGGTTCGTGCCGGGAGACCGGATCGAATTAAGCCTGGTTCACGCCACCAAACCGGGACTGGATCAGACCCTGCTACTCGACAAGATCGATACTTACCTGTTGACCGGAAAACTTGATCTGCAGGGGGAGGGGCGCTGGAACCTGTACCTGCAAACCCCCGACTGGCGGCTGACGGGATCGCTGCAGCATCCGCAAAAATCCGTCGCCCAGCTGCTGCCTAATTATACGCCCGACTAAAAGCGATACCCATGGATCTTAGCTTTGGCGCCGCGATCATCGTAGGTTTGCTGGGTTCCAGTCACTGCATCGGCATGTGCGGCGGAATCGTCGCCGCGCTCAACATGGGCGTCAACGACAAGGTCAGTAAAAAACCGGCATCCCTGTTCGTTTATCACCTCGGTTACAACAGCGGACGTATCGCCAGCTACCTGCTGGTGGGACTTGTTGCGGGTAGCCTGGGTGCGGGACTAACCGAGCTCGGCGTCAGCCCGGTCTTCGGCAAGCTGTTCGCCGCTGCATTCATGGTTGCACTCGGGCTGTATCTTGCCAACTGGTGGCGCGGACTGGCACTGCTGGAACAGTTTGGTTCCAGGCTATGGCGCCATATCCAGCCGCTGGGTCAGCGCCTGTTCCCAATTCAGAGTCCGCTGCAGGCAATGTTGCTCGGATTGCTATGGGGATGGCTGCCCTGCGGCCTGGTCTATACCGTTGTCGCCTGGTCGCTGACCATGGGCAGCGCCCTGGAAGGCGCCATGCTGATGCTGGGATTCGGTATCGGCACTCTGCCCGCGCTGTTGATCGCGGGCAATGCGCTGAACTATTTCAGGAACTGGGTGCGATCCCCACTGATAAGAATCTCAGCGGGGATTACGGTTATAGCCTTCGGACTTTACAGCGGTTTTAACGGGTTGACCCACCTACATCAACATCAGGCCGAATCGAGCCCGGCCACCTTGGGCATACCCGATGCTTCGACACGGATACCCGCTATTTTACGCAAGGTATCGTGATCCAGAATTTCTACCTCACGCCGATTCACCATGAGTACACCGCACTCCTGGAAACGGGTTAGTGTACGGCTAACCGTCTCTACCGCCAGGCCGAGATAACAGCCGATATCCTGGCGCGACATCGATAGCAGGAAGGCCGACGCCGAATAACCGCGAGACCAGTAGCGACAGGCCAGGTCATCGAGAAAGCTTGCAATCCTTCCGTCGGCATCCTTACTCGCCAGCATCAGCACCAGGTTATGATCTCGCTGCATCTGCTCGGCGGTAATTCGTAACAGGTTTGCACCCTGTGCCTTGTCGGCCAGGTAAGCGTGGGGAAAACGGCACAGGGACGTTGTTTCCAGCGTGATCGCGGAAGACATGCGTTCTTGAGAACTGGTGCTGTCGAGGCCAAAAACATCGCCGGGCAGGTAAAATCCGAGCACCTGCTCCTCTCCGTCTTCGGTTACCAGGTAACTTTTTATCGAACCACTGCGCACGATGAAAAACGAGTCTGCCTCTTCACCTTCACGAAACACGTGCTCTCCCTTGCGGTTGATTCGCTTGGACTGTTTCAGGTGATCGCTGATACTGGGATTATTGAGCAATTGCATCCCGAGGCAACCACCACGCGGCTCACAAACGTGACATTTATGATCAATATTGGCAGTTGGTGCTATTTTCATGACTCTCCCCCTTTTTGATATTCAACTCTTGCCGATCATATTGCTCCAATAATGAATTTCACGCCATCGGGGTTTTCCTGATGGGCTTATAGGGACATTCCAGATACCATAACCTCAAATTACCCGATCCAGAGCCGGTTCTTCGTGATTCAGCGCCAACCATTTAACCAGCTTTTTCTGATCATGGCCGCCGCCACGCTGCTGGTCAGCACGATTTCGATCGTTAGTCTCTACCGTACCGCGATCGAGCAACATCGGCTGCGGCTGGTCGAAACCGTGAAAAGTCAGGCGCGACTGATCGAATCGATAGCCCAGTTCGACAGCCTCGAGAGCGACGACGACCCCGCCGTGATACGTGCGTCGACACTGGAAAAAGTCGCCGCTGCGCACAGTGAATTCGAAGGTTTCGGTGCCAGCGGCGAGTTTGTACTGGCACGACGCGAGGGCGACCAGATCGTCTTCGTCCTGAGCCGGCGACATTTGCAGGCGCAGACGCCGCCACCGATTCCGCTGGTCGGAAAATGGGCGGTGCCGATGCAGCGCGCGCTGGCGGGAGAGTCGGGGATACTTACCGGCCTCGACTATCGCGGCACCGAGGTGCTGGCGGCTTACGAACCGATTTCGACCCTCGATCTGGGCCTGGTAGGCAAGATCGACACCAGTGAAATTCGCCAGCCTTTTATCCAGGCCGGTTTTATTGCCCTCAGCGCCGCGCTGCTCGTTATTTTCTTTGCCAGCCGGATTTTCTTTCGCATTTCGAGACCGATAGAGCAGGCCATAGACCAGCAGGCTGAAACTTTCCAGATCCTGGCGCAAACCTCGCGTGAGGGAATCGTGCTGGCGAGCACCGACGGCATCATCCAGTTCGTCAATCCGGCCGCGGAAAAACTATTCGGCTATCGGCACGGCGAGCTGGTGGGACAGCCAGTCAAGCGACTGATGCCGCCCGAACATAGCCAGGCGCATGACGGCTACATGAAGCATTACCTGCAAACCGGTATCCCCAAAATCATCGGCATCGGGCGCCAATTGACCGCGATGCGCAAGGATGGTTCGCGTTTTCCGATCTATCTCTCTATTGGCGATATCAACACCAGCCATGCTCGCCTGTTCGCCGGCGTTATCATGGACATCAGCGAACAGCAAAAACTACAGCGGGAAATTCTCGAAATCCCGGTGAGCGAACAGCGCCGCATCGGCCAGGAGCTGCACGATGGGCTCGGACAGCAGCTGACCGGACTGGGACTTTTAGCGACCAGCCTGGTCAACAAGGCCAGTAAACCCGAGTATGAGCTGGCGACCAGGCTGGCCAGCGGCCTGCAGGAAGCCATTTCCCAGGTGCGCGCGCTATCGCGTGGTTTGATGCCGGTGGACGTTGATGCCGAGGGATTCATGAATTCGGTTCAGAACCTGATCGAGGATATGCGCTTGCAAAGCAACATCGACATCCTGCTAAACATCAAGGATCGCGTTAAAATTTCCGATAACACCAGTGCAATGCATTTGTACCGTATCGTGCAGGAGGCGCTCAACAACGCGATCAAACATGCCGATGCCAGCCTGATTGAAGTTGGCATGGGTATCGAGGACGGGCGTGGGTGCCTGCTGGTCCGCGATAACGGTAAGGGCCAGGATGGTTCGCCTGATAAATCCAGTGGTCTCGGTCTGCGCATCATGCGACACCGTTGCGGACTGATCGATGCCGAACTGGAAATCAATTTCTCATATAAAGCGGGCACCGAGATAAAATGCTACTTTCCGATTGCAACATGAATTTATCCAGGCCATGACCAGAATCCTGATAGTCGATGACCATCCGCTGGTACGCAGCGGCTTCGCTCAATTGATCGGTGACTGCCCCGACCTCGAGGTTTGTGGCGAGGCCGGCGACATGGCGGAGGCGTTGGCACAGATCGAGACCACGCGCCCTGACCTTGCCATCATCGACCTGTCACTGGCTGGCGGCAGCGGACTCGACCTGATCGAGCGCATCAAGTCACGCGATAAAGACATCCTGATGCTGGTCGCCTCGATGCACGACGAGACCCTGTACGCGGAGCGCGTGCTCGCGGCCGGCGCCCGCGGATACATCAACAAGCAGGAGGCCCAGGACAGTATCATTCGCGCGATCCGCCAGGTGCTCAGCGGCCGGGTCTACCTGAGCCAGCAGATGACCGATCGGTTGCTCAGCGGCATGGTGGACGCCAACGGCGAAAAACGCGATATCGACAGTCTCTCCAACCGCGAATTGCAGGTGTTCGAGCTGATCGGCCAGGGGGTGCCGACCGGCCGGATGGCCGAACAGTTAAACCTGAGCATCAAGACCATCGAAACCCACCAGGCGCACATCAAAAAGAAACTCGGGCTTAGCTCGGCGCATCAACTCACCCAACGGGCGATCCGCTGGGTGATGGAACAGGGCAGCTAGCCAGCCTGCGTTTCATGCCGATATTGATCCGTATCAATATCAAGTAAAAATAGTTATTTAGACTTCCTGTTACTAGTTAACTCACAAGGAGAGACTGATGAATATGCAAGTTTGGAATCCTTTCCAGGAGTTTGAAAATTTATTGGATCGGTATAGCAAAAGTGGTGGATTAAGTAAGCGATTAGATACCGATTTGAGTTTTGCCGACTGGTCGCCATCGGTCGACATCGAGGAAGAAGAAGACAAGTACGTCATCAAGGCCGATTTACCCGGCGTCGATAAAAAGGATATCGAGGTCAAGCTCGAGGGCGGAGTGCTCAGCATTCGCGGCGAAAAGCAGACCGAAACGGAAACCGGCAAAGGTACCAAGCGTCACCGCACCGAGCGTTTCCACGGCACCTTTTCGCGCAGTTTCACGCTGCCCGACGCGGTCAAGGCCGACCAGGTGGATGCAAGCTACAAGGATGGCGTGTTATCGCTGACCATCCCGAAGGCAGAGGAAGCCAAACCGAAATCGATCGACATCAAGGTTAGCTGATAATTCGGCCAGACCGGTTTCACAGGCGGCATAGCCGGTATGCCGCCTTTTTTACATCATCACTTCGACGCAAAGCCGGTAATCCGGCAAGAAGCGCCAAAACCTGAGTCGCATCGCGGTTTCGGCCGTATTTATCGGCTGATCCGGGGCTGTTGCACCCGCGGCGCCCAGCGGCACGACCGGATCGGGCATTGACCCATATCAATACCCGGGTACACAATGTCGCGCATGATAATCTTAATTGTTACCAACGGAGAATGACTGTGGACTTCAAGAATATCTTGCTACATCTGGATCACAGCAGCGGCTGCCGCAACCGTCTCGATACCGCTTTCGCAATGGCAAAAAAATACGACGCCCTGATTACCGGCCTGTTCGTCGTACCGGACTATGTCGTACCGTCTTATGTCGAGGCCCAGATCAGCGTCGACCTGATTACCGACGTGACCGAGAAAGCGATAGCGCGAGCACAGGAAAAACTGTCGAGCTATCAGAAGCTTGCCGACGAAGCCGGCGTCAAAATGGATGCGCACGTGACAGAGGGCCAGGTGATTCCAATTCTGCGCGAGCATACCAAGTACTCGGACCTGTTAATGCTGGGCCAGGACCAGCCCAGCGATCCCGACAATGCGAGCTATGGGCTCGCGGACGCGTTGCTGTTCGAAGGTGCCTGTCCCTGCATGGTGGTACCGCACAGCGGCAAGCTCGCGGTGCCGGGCGAGCGCGTGCTATTGACCTGGAACGCAAGCCGCGAATCGGCACGGGCGCTGCGCGAAGCCCTGCCACTGTTGGCGGGAGCCGAAACCGTGGTGGTGCTATCCACCGAGCCCGACGACAGCGATGTGAATATCGCACGCGGTCATCCGCATGCCGACGAACTGGCCCGCTTCCTCGCATCCCATGGTATCGAGTCGATTTCCAGCGGCATTGCCAATATGGATATAAGCCCCAGCGACGCCATCCTCGGGCAGGCGGCCGAAATGAATGCCGATTTGATCGTTATGGGTGCTTACGGGCATGCGCGCTTGCGTGAGATCATCCTCGGCGGGGTTACCCGAGACCTGCTGAAGCAATCGGGCGTGCCGCTGTTCCTGGCGCATTAGCCGCCAGCCGGCGCGTCTGTCTACGGCCTTGGGCCGCTCCTAGCTGCCCGCCTGCTGGTTGAAAAAAGATGCGCCGGCGGGAATCTCCGGGATTTCCATATCGAACCCGATAGAACGTATACGACCAGGGTCCCGACCGTGCACGATACTGCCAGCGTGACTGCTGGGCACCGCGCAGGGAACTAGCGGAATCGCGTCCGCGGCGGTCAGGGTTGCGATGTAAAGCGTGCGTGGACCCGAGGTGAGGTTCTCCGACGATGCGTGCAGCGCGCGCGTATGCATCAGACACAGACTGCCGGCCGGGCCGAGGCATTCGATCGCGGTGCTCTCGCACTGCGCGGCCAATTCGGCGGAAACGGCACCGGTAAACACCCCTTCATGCCATAACGAGTGCAGTGGGCCGCGGTGCGACCCCGGCACCACGCGCGCCGGACCTATGTCGTGAGTAATATCATCGAGGAACAGCATCGCGGTAATGCAATCGTCATTGCTGTGTGGATCGAAGGTGAAATCCTGGTGCCATTTGACCACTGTCCCGCTGCCCGGCAGCTTACTGTTTAGCTTGGCGTGGTGAAACCGCAGGTCCTCTCCCAGCAGGTCGGCCACCGCCTCGATCATCGGCCCGTCATGTAATATATCGAGGAACGCCTGCGAGATTTCTTCCGGCGAGGCGACGCGTCGCAGCGCGGGCCGGTCGCTGCAATGCCCCGGCTCGACATCGAAGCGCGGCCGCCCGTCGAGCATTTCCCCGTAGGGGCCATCGTGCTGCCGGGATTCCTCGATCCATCGCTGATGCTGCAGCCGCAACGGTTCGAGATCGGCTGGCGAATAAGCGGAGTCGACTACCGTCACCCCCTTGCTCCAAAAATCAGACTTTTGCGCAGCGCTTAACATAGGCCCGCATTGTAATCCTGTTTTCGATTATTTGCTCCTTTCCTGTCACCTGCCTGTTTCATGATTAGTCCGGGTAACCATCCTGCGATTGTTGCGATTGTCCGGGATTTGACGTTGAATACCGGCTGGTCCCCAAGCTGACGGAATCTAATATGAAACTATTCTTCGCTCCCGCTTCTCCATTTGCGCGTAAAGTCCGTGTTCTGATCCTGGAGCTTGGTCTGCAGGATAGCGTCCAGCTGCAGGACCCCGGAGCAGTCACACCAGTCTCCAACAATCCTGTTCTGAATGCCGCTAATCCACTGGGCATGCTGCCTGTACTGGAATTGGATAACGGGGAATACCTTTACGATTCACCGGTGATCTGCGAATACCTCAATCATGTTGCCGATGGACCATTTCTCCCGGCAGAGCCAGACCTCAGGTTTCGTGCCCTTTGCCTGCAGGCGCTCGCCGACGGCATCCTCGATCTCTCGGTTGCGCTGCGCTACGAGGCTGCCATGCGACCGCCCGAGCTTCAATGGCCGACCTGGGTTGAACACCAGAATGAAAAGATCGAACGCGGCCTCGATGCGTTGGAAGCCCGCTGCAGCGAATTCGCAGCGTCGCC